>JBKOVW010000049.1:0-5777 GCA_046724095.1 Actinomycetota bacterium
CGCCGCTCCACCTCCGCCTTCTGCAGCGAGTAGTCGTTCGTGCGGACGCCGTTCGTCGGCCAGCTCTCGTCGACCGCCCGGTCCTTCGGGCCCGGCGAGTACGCGCCGACCGATGACGCATGCACGAGCGCCGGCACGGCCGCTTCGGCGGCGGCGCGGAAGACGCGCGTCGAGCCCTCGACGTTCACGCGCCAGAGGAGGTTGCGGTCGCGGGAGGGCTGGATCAGCCAGGCGAGGTGGACGACGGCGTCGGCCCTGCGGAAGAGTCGGACGAGGTCCGACTGCGCGACGTCTGCGGTCGCCCACTCGGTCTTCGGGAGCTCGAGCTGCGGCCGCCGGCGTGAGATGCCGACGGCCGAGTCGATCGCGGAATCGCCGGCGAGAGCCTGGAGGAGGCTCGTGCCGACGTTTCCGCTGGCTCCCGTGACCACGACGCGCACACGGCCTACATGCCTGTGGCTCGGTCCGCCGAAACTACGAAGGGCGGCTCGCGAGCGTCAGCGTCACCGTGTGCTGCGTGCCGTTCCGCTGGTACGTGACCGAGACGCGGTCGCCCGGCTTGTGCGAGCTGATCGCCGAGCGGAGCGCGTCGGCGGAGGAGATCTTCGTGCCGCCGAGCGAGACGATCACGTCGCCCTGGCGCAGCCCGGCCTTCGCGGCCGGCGTCCCGGAGCGGACGGACACGACGCGTGCGCGGGCGTTGTCCGAGCCGAGCTCGACGCCGAGGTACGCGTGCTGTGCCTTGCCGCTCGAGATCAGCTGCGAGACGATCGACTTGATCGTGTTCGACGGGATCGCGAAGCCGACGCCGTCGCTGCCGCCCGAGTCGCTCTCGATCTGCGCGTTGACGCCGATCACGTGCGCCTGCGAGTCGAGCAGCGGCCCGCCCGAGTTGCCGTGGTTGATCGCCGCGTCGGTCTGGATCGAGTCGGCGATGGCGAACTGGTTCGGCGACGTCATCTCACGGTGCAAGGCGCTCACGATGCCGGCGGTGACCGTCTCGGCGAGGCCGAACGGCGCACCGATCGCGACGACCGTGTCGCCGACCTGCACCTTGTCCGAGTCGCCGAGTGTCAGCGGATAGAGGACGGAGGAGGGAGCGTCGACTTTGAGCACCGCGAGGTCGGTGGACGGGTCGGTGCCGACGACCGTAGCGTCGTACGTCTGGCCGTTCCAGAACGTGACGCGGACGGACGTCGCGTTGTCGACGACGTGCTGGTTGGTGATCACGTGCCCGCTCGTGTCGTAGACGAAGCCGGATCCTTCGGCCGACTGCGACCGCGTGCCACCGAACGGATCGGACGCCTGCGAGTTGACCTTCACCTCGACGACGCCGCGGTACGTGCGCTTGTAGATGGAGTTGACGGAGAGGCCGCTCGTGCTTGCGGCCGGCTGCGAGTCGCCGACATTGACCTGCCGGACGACGGTCTTGGAGTTTCCGGAGAGCGCGGCGTACGTTCCAACGCCGCCGCCGGCGCCGATCAGGGCGCCGGCGGCGACCGCCGCTGTGAGAGTGAGGAGAGAAGAGCGACGTGTTTGCATGACCCCATGGAAGCGACTCGGGCTAAGAGGCTGCTGAGATGCGGGTAAGAAGTCGTTAAGACCGCGCCTCACAAACTTCTTACGAGTGTCTTAGCGCCGTCTTAGGGCGATATGGCAGCCTCCGCCGGTGGCCTCGCGGCATCTGGAACCTCAAGCGACCCTCCACCCGCGGTGCCCGGACCGGGCGGGATGTTCCCCCTCCGCCCGTTGGTTGATTCTGTGCGCCGCTGCTGTCGTCACCGCCCTGATGACAGCGGCGGCTGCGCAGTCTGCGCCGGTGTACCGGCTCAAGTCGCCGCAACTGGCGGCGATCGCCCGCGCGAACGGCCCGATCCCCGACAGCTTGATCACGGCTCCGAAGACTGAGGCGCTCGCGCTGGCGCCGACCGGCTACTGGGGCGGCGTGTACCGGGCGTCGACCGGCGAGAACGTGACCGTCTACGCCTCGAATGCCTTTCCGATGGATCCGGCGCTCCCGCGGCGCTGGGCGGACTTCCTCGCCTCGCTCGTGCACGGCTCCGAGCTCTCGACGGTGAACGTGCTGCTGTCGACGCCGAGCGAGATCTCGCGCGTCTGCGGACAAGACGCGCTCGCGTGCTACAGCGCGCGCGGCTCGGCGCTGTACGCGCCGGGTGAGGATCCGAGCTCCTCGCTCTCGGCCGAGGCGGTCATCACGCACGAGTACGGCCATCACGTCGCCGCGAACCGCGACAACGCACCGTGGGACGCCGTCGACTGGGGCCCGAAGCGTTGGGACTCGTCGATGCAGGTCTGCGCCGCCACGAGGCAGGGCCGCCTCTCGCCGGGCGCCGAGGATCCCGTGCGCTACGAGCAGAATCCAGGCGAAGGCTGGGCGGAGACCTACCGCCTGCTCAACCAGCGCCGGCTGGGCCTGCCGGAGAGCCCCTGGGAGATCGTGAGCCAGGCCCTCTATCCGTCGGACGCCGCGCTCGCGGCGGCTCAGCTCGACGTCACGTCGCCGTGGGCGAGCAACACCACGACGACGCAGCGCGGTGCGGTGACGCGCACGTCGAGGACGCGCTCCTACACGGTGGCGACGCCGCTCGACGGGACGCTGAGGCTGACTGTGAGAGCGGCGGCAGGCTTGCGCGTGTCGGTCGATCTGTTCGCGACCTCGACGCGCGTTGCGCACGCGACCGGCGGGGGCACGCTCGCGCGCTCGACCACCGTCTGCGGCGCGCGGACGTACCGCGTGCGCGTGACCGAGCTGAAGGGCCGCGGCTCGTTCCAGCTCGCCGTCTCCAGGCCATAAGGCTTCTTAGGCGCCGCTTGCGGCGCCGATATCAGGATCGGAGCTCTGCCTCCGATCGTCGGAAATCGCCGACCGGCACCTCCGAATGCTCCAGCCGCGCTCTTACCTCCCTCTCAGCTTCTGCGGCCACAATGGGGCCGTGAAGATCCTGGTGGTCGACGACGAACGTGCCGTGCGCGATTCGCTCCGGCGGGCGCTCGAGCTGGAGGGCTACGAGATCGAGCTCGCGGGCGACGGCACCGAGGCACTCGTTTCGCTCGGGCGCGACGAGCCGCAGCCCGATGCGGTCATCCTCGACGTGCTGATGCCCGGGCTCGACGGGCTCGAGGTGTGCCGGCGGCTCCGCGCGACCGGCAACCGGGTTCCGGTTCTGATGCTGACCGCGCGCGACGAGGTCGAGAACCGCGTCGCCGGCCTCGACGCAGGCGCGGACGACTACGTGACGAAGCCGTTCGCGCTCGAGGAGCTGCTCGCGCGCGTCCGCGCATTGCTCCGGCGCGCCGCCGATGCCGACGGCGGCGAGGCGCTCTCCTTCGCGGACGTCACGCTCGATCTCGGGACGCGCGAGGTTCGCCGCGGCGACCGTCAGATCGAGCTGACCCGGACGGAGTTCGCATTGCTCGAGCTCTTTCTCCGCAACCCGCGCCAGGTGCTGACGCGCTCGATTATCTTCGAGCGCGTGTGGGGGTACGACTTCGGCTTCGCGTCGAACTCGCTCGACGTCTACATCGGCTATCTGCGGCGGAAGACCGAGGCCGGCGGCGAACCGCGGCTGATCCACACGGTTCGCGGCGTCGGCTACGCGCTGCGAGAGCAATGAGCTTCCGCGCACGGCTGGCCCTCGTCGCCGCCGCCGCGGTCGCGCTCGCGATCGTCGCGGCGTCGTTCGCTGTCTACTTCATCGTCAAGGAGCAGCTGCGCGCGCCGATCGACGACAGCTTGCGCCACAGCGCCGTCGAGATCCAGCACACGCCGCCCGACGACATCCTGCGCGGGCTCTTCCATCTCACCGCGCAGCTCGGCGGTGCGCCCGGATTTCCGCAGCTCGTGAAGGCAGACGGTCGGGCCGTCTCGATCGCCAGCGGGCCCATGCTCCCCGTCGACGACCGGGATATCGCCGTCGCGCGCGGCGGATCGGGGACGTTCCTGCGCGACGCGCACATCTCGAAGACGCACGTGCGCATGATCACCTTCCCCGTCGGCGGCGTCGCCGTGCAGGTCGTGCGCCCCTTGACGGAGGTCGACCACTCGCTGAGCCGCATCGAGACCTGGCTCATCCTGATCGCCCTCGCGGGAATCGCGATCGCCGCCGCGCTCGGGCTGCTCGTCGCGCGAGCGGCGCTCGCACCGGTTCGGCGACTGACCGCGACGGCCGAAACAGTCACTCACACCGGCGACCTCTCCCAGCGCATCGATGTCGGCGGTCAGGACGAGCTCGCACGCCTCGCAGCGAGCTTCAACGCCATGCTCGAAGCGCTCGAGGAATCCACGCGAGCGCAGCGGCAGCTCGTTGCGGACGCATCGCACGAGCTGCGCACGCCGCTGACCAGCCTGCGCACGAACATCGAGGTCCTCGCCAGCGACCGGACGCTTCCCCCGGGCGAGCGCGAGCGGCTGCTGAACGACGTCATCGAGCAGCTGGGGGAGATGACGACGCTGATCGCAGAGCTGATCGACCTCGCGCGCGGCGAGCAGCACGTCGCCGAGCCCGAGGAGGTGCGGCTCGACCTGCTCGCAGCGGACGTGGTCGAGCGCGCCCGCCGCAACCAGCCGAAGGTCACCTTCATCACCGACCTGCACGAGTCGATGGTGCACGGCGTTCCCTCGACGATCGAGCGCGCCGTCGCGAATCTGCTCGACAACGCCGCGAAGTGGAGCCCGGTGGGCGGGGACGTCGAAGTCGGCGTGGACGACGGGACCATCACCGTTCGGGACCACGGGCCCGGGATCGACGACGAAGATCTGCCCTACGTCTTCGACCGCTTCTACCGCGCGCGCGCCGCGCGCGGGCTGCCCGGTTCCGGTCTCGGGCTCGCCATCGTGCGGCAGGTGGCACGCGCGCACGGCGGCACCGTCGTGGCTGAGCACGCAGAGGGCGGCGGCACGCGTGTCGTCCTGCGCCTGAACGGCGCGGCGACCAACTCTTAGGTTGTTCTTAGCGGCTTCTTAGGGTGCGCTGCGACGCTCACGCGTATGAACCGAAACCACAAGCTCCTGATCGGCGCCGCGGCGGCGCTCGCCGCGGCCGGCGGCGGCGTTGCGATCGCCGCGTCCGACTCTTCTCCCTCCGAGGAGAACCAGGCGATCATCAACGACGCCGCACAGCAGCTCGGTATCCCGCCGAGCAAGCTGAGCGACGCACTGAAGAAGGCGCTCGGCGACCGCATCGACGCCGCGGTCGCGGCCGGCCGCATCACGAAGGCCGAAGGCGACGCGCTCAAGCAGCGCCTCGACTCCGGCGACGTCCCGTTGTTCGTCGGCCCGCATCGCGGCTTCGGGCACTTCGGCCTCCGCGGCCTGGACGCTGCCGCGAGCTACCTCGGCCTGACCGAGGAGCAGCTGCGGAGCGAGCTCGAAGGCGGCAAGACGCTCGCGCAGGTCGCGCAGGCGCACGGCAAGTCCGCGCAGGGCCTCGTCGACGCGCTCTTGGCCGATGCGAAGAAGCACGTCGACGCGGCGGTCGCGGCCGGCCGGCTGACGCAGTCGCAGGCGAACGACCTGCTGAATGGACTGCGCGACCGCATCACTAGCCGGGTGAATTCCCGCGCACCCGAGGGCGCGGCGCCCTTCGGCTTCCGGCACTTCTGGCGGCGGCCGGCGGCCTAGCTTTCAGCGGCGCCGGTCGCGACGGAGCGCGTCGAGCCGGCGCCGTGCCTGCTTGGTCGGGCGCGCGACGCGGTCGGCGCCGAGTGCGCGCGCAAAGCGCCGCTCGAGCGCGTGCTGCTCGCGCGCGGCACGCGAC
>JBKOVW010000235.1:0-29835 GCA_046724095.1 Actinomycetota bacterium
CCGCCGAGAAGCTCGACCAGCTCGTCAAGAGCCTCCGGGCGGCGGACGTCGGCTTCGCCCTGGCGGAGGTGCGCGGGCCGGTAATCGACGCTGCCAGGCGGATTGGGGTTCTCGACACGATCGGCCAGGACCACCTGTTCCACACGATCGACGAAGCGGTTGCGAGACTGACCAGGGAATGACGCTCACCAAGAACATGGTCCAGGTGCCGGGCGGGACGTTCGGAATGGGCTCCGATCGCTTCTATCCGGAGGAGCGGCCGGTTCGGGAGGTGTCCGTCGATGCATTCTGGATCGATCGCCACCCGGTGACCGTCGCCGAGTTCCGCCGCTTCGTGAAGGCGACCGGCCACGTCACCTGGGCCGAGCGCGCGCCGGAGGCCGCCGACTATCCCGACGCCGAACCAGAGTCGCTCGTGCCCGGCTCGCTCGTGTTCCAGAAGACGTCGGAGCCGGTCGATCTGCGCGACTTTCGCAACTGGTGGAACTGGACGCCGGGTGCGGACTGGCGCCATCCCGAAGGCCCACGTAGCGACGTCGGTGGTCGCGAGCTGCACCCGGTGACGCACGTCGCGTACTCAGATGCGGTCGCGTACGCCGAGTGGGCGGGCAAGTCGCTCCCGACGGAAGCGGAGTGGGAGTACGCCGCCCGTGGCGGCCTCGATGGTGCGACGTACACGTGGGGCGACGAGTTCGCGCCGAAGGGCCGGCCGATGGCGAACACATGGGAGGGCGAGTTTCCGTGGCAGAACGTGCGCACCGACGGCTACGAGGGAACCTCGCCGGTCGAGCGCTTCCCCCCGAACGGCTACGGCCTCTACGACATGGCCGGAAACGTTTGGGAGTGGACCGCCGACGACTTCCGGCAGTCAGGCGCGAACGGGCGGCCGTGCTGCGCGCCGGAGACGCCGCGTATTCCCGCGGATCACTTCCCGCGCAAGGTGATCAAGGGCGGCTCCCACCTCTGCGCGCCGAGCTACTGCCTGCGCTACCGACCAGCCGCCCGCCAGGCCGAGTCGATCGACACGTCGACCTGCCACATCGGTTTTCGCTGCGTCGTGCGGTTCGCGCATCCGCCTGTCGCCCCGGCGGGAAGACGCGATCAGGAGGCTGATTGCGCAACCGCGAGCGCTGCAGCAACGAGATAACCCAGTACCGTCACCAGGCCGACCGAGCGGCCGCCATGTTGAAAGGCCTCGGGCATCATCGAGTCGGCGAGCATCGTGAGCACGGCGCCGCCGGCGAACGCTTCCGCCCAGATCCCTTCGTGTGGCACGTTGTCTGCGACTAGGAAGCCTGCCGCGGCCATCAGGGCTGAGGCGGCAGTGAGGATCGTCCATCCCCACAGCACACGCCTCCTCGTGGATCCTGCCGCGAGCAGGCTGGTCGTGCCGGCGACGCCCTGCGGGATGTTGGAGACGAAGACAGCGGCGAGGAACGCAATGTTGATCGTGCCGCCGAGAGCGAGCGTAATGCCCAGGACGAATGATTCGGGGACGCCGTCGAGCAATGCGCCGATGAACATCGCCCAAGGGGAGCCGGCGCCCTCTTGCACGTCGAGGTCCTGCCGGTCTTCGCCGCCTTGTCCGTCGACGACCCGGTCGGCGACGTAGTAGGTCAGCGCCCCCAGGGCGAACGAGATCCCGACGCCGATCCCGTTTTCGAAGCTCGCTTCGGGAACGAGCTGATAGCCGACGGCGCTCACGAGTGTGCCGGCGCCGAACCCCATCAGCAGGCCGACCGCCTTGCGGTTGCCGGCAAGCGGGCCGGCGAGGAAGTGACCGATGAAGAGCGATGAGGAGGCGAGCGCACCCCAGAGCAACGCGTTCCAAGCGCTCATCAGACCTCGACACGTTCGCCGTGCTGACAGCGTCTCCTCGCCGTAGCATCCCGGCCGAGCGCGATGGGCCAGGCGATCGGACAGTGGTTGCCAACCGCGATCGGCATCGCGCTGAGCCCGCTTCCGATCGTGGCCGTCGTGCTGATGCTGGTGACGCCGCGCGGGCGCACAAATGGGCCGGCCTTCATCCTTGGCTGGTGGATCGGGCTCGCGATCGTCGGCGCGATCGTCCTTTCCGTCGCGGGCGGGGCCGGAGCGACGTCGAACGGCGAGCCGGCGACCTGGGTGAACGCGCTGAAGCTCGTCCTGGGTCTGTTGCTGCTCCTGGTGGCTGCGATGCAGTGGCGTCGCCGGCCGCACGAGGGGGAGACGTCGCCCGCTCCCAAGTGGATGGGTGCGTTAGAGACGTTCACGCCGGTGAAGGCGACCGGGGCAGGTGCGGTGCTCTCGGGGCTCAATCCGAAGAACCTGATGCTCGCGGTCGCGGGCGCGGCGGCGATCGCCGGCGTGGGCATTTCGACCGGGCAGGAGATCGCCGCCTACGCAGTCTTCGTGCTCGTCGCGAGCATCGGCGTCGGCGCGCCCGTCGTTATCTACTTCGCACTTGGTGACCGGTCGGCGTCGCTGCTCGAGCGGTTGAAGAACTGGATGGCGCAGAACAACGCCGTGATCATGTCCGTACTCCTACTGGTAATCGGAGTCAAGCTGATCGGAGACGCGATCGCCGGCTTCAGCAGCTAACTCAGCGGCCGGCCCTCCTTCTACTGGCGGTCGGTCGAAGACAGTAAGCTCCGCTTCTCGGGCGACGAGGAGGCGAGCTATGGCGGGAGAAGCACCCTCGAACGGCCACGACTTCCCGGCCCGGGTCGATCGCAACCGGATGAGGCGCGCCCGTTTAAGCGTCGGCGGCGGGCCGTGCGGGGAGTGGGTGGATCGGGACGGCCGGCGGGAGATCGAGTTGACGGGTGTCGCCGTCGATCCACGCACGACCGAGTAGCTCCCCGGGTGCACATCGTCACGTTGAGCTTCGACGACGGCTTCGAGCGTTCGTCGATTCGGACGGCGGAGATCTTCGAGCGCCACGGACTGGTCGCCGAGTTGAATGTGATCGCAGCCGGCCACCGGAGCAAGCCCGACGAGGAGTGGCACCGCCGCTGGCCCAAAGGCGACTTTCGCCTCTGGAACGAGCTCCAGGCGCGTGGCCACCGCGTGATGCCGCACGGCCTCGAGCACGTGAACAAAGCGGAGGTTCCGCCAGCCGAGGCAAAGCGGCTGATCGAGGCTTGCCTCGAGGTGTTTCGTGCCGAGCTGGCAGGGTTCGAAGCGTCGCGGGCGAGCTTCGCCTTTCCCTATAACAGCTCGACTCCGGCGCTCGAGGCCTGGCTCTGCACTCGCGTGCGCGCCTTCCGGACACTCGGCGATCCGGTGATGCCGCTCCCTTACTCCAACCAGCAACGCGTGACGTGTACAAGCTTCGGTCCCGGGCGTTGTGACGACCATCTGTTGCACACGATCGACTCGTTCCTTGCAGGCGAGCGCGGGTGGCTCTGTTACAACCTTCACGGGCTCGACGACGAGGGCTGGGGTCCGGTCGGCAGCGACACGCTCGACCGCCTGCTGGAACGGCTGGTCGCGCATGATGCCCGTGTGCTGCCGATCACCGCTGCGCTCGACCTGGCCGTCGCCACATGACTCTGCGCGAGAAGACCGCTCTCGTCACCGGCACCTCGCGCGGAATCGGGCCTGCGATCGCGCGGGCTCTGGCAAAGGAAGGAGCGCGGGTCCTCTGCCATGCGCGCAACGACGCCGATGCGCGGACGCTCGCGGACGAGCTCGGCGGCGTGGCGATCGTCGGCGACCTCTCGTCCGAGGATGGTGTCGAATCGGTGGCCGAGCAGACGTTGGCTGCGACGTCCGTGCTGCACGTCCTCGTCCACAACGCGGCCGTCAACCCGCGACCGCACGAGTCGTTCGACGAGGTCGACCGAGAGATCTTCCGCGAAGTCGTGCGGGTGAACGTCGAGGCTCCTCTCTTCCTCACACAGGCGCTCCTCGAGCCACTTCGGGCGGCCTTCGGAGCCCGGGTAGTTCTCCTGTCTTCGCAGGCCGGGCAGATCACCGGCGGCATGCCGGCCGACGGCCTGAGCTACCGGGTCTCGAAGGCTGCGCTGAACGCGGTCAGCGCAGTAGCGGCCACCGCGCTCCGAGGCAACGCGATCCTCGTCAACGCGATGCACCCGGGCTGGGTCCGAACAGACATGGGCGGACCAGAAGCGCCGTTGTCCCCGGAGGAAGGGGCAGACACCGCCGTCTATCTCGCCACGCTTCCGGACGACGGTCCTTCGGGTCGCTTCTTCTACGAGCGTCGCGAGATCGACTGGTAGGCGACGATGGCCGCAACGCGCTGCGTCGTCAATCCAGGGTGCAGTCTCGGCGAGGGGCCCCTCTGGGACTCCGACTCGCAACGCCTCTACTGGGTCGACATCCTCGAGAATCGCATCTACCGATACGACCCGGCCGACGGAGTCACGCGTTCCTGGACCACCCCGGAACATGTGGGTTTCGTCATCGTCAAACCGGGCGGGAAGCTCGTCGCCGGTTTCAAATCTGGGCTTCATCACGTCGAGCTCGGCGACGACGAGACCGTCACGTCGGCTCGGATCGACCGGGTCGATCGCAACCGCGACGACGTCCGCTTCAACGACGCGACTTCCGATGCGGAGGGGCGGATGTGGGCCTGCACGCTTGGCGGAACGCCCGAGGAGCCGCTAGGGGCCTATTACTGCTACGACGGCGATCTGACCCGGCGCACCGTTGACGCCGGCTATTTCGTCGCAAACGGGCCGGCGCTCAGCCCGGACCGCAGTCTGCTCTACACGGTTGAGACGAGCGGACATCCCCGCCGGCGCAAAGGCGTCTATGTGTCGCGCATCGCAGCGAGCGGAGCGCTCGAAGACCAGCGGCTGTTGATCCCCTGGGACGCCTATGACTCCTCACCCGACGGCGTCGTCACGGACGGCGACGGAAACCTCTGGCTCGGCGAGTTTCACGGCAACGTTCTCCGCTGCTTCAGCTCCGAGGGTGAGCAGCTCGCAGCCGTACCGCTGACCGCCTGGAACATCACCAAGGCGGTCTTCGGCGGCGAACGGGGTGATCTCCTCTACGTCACGAGTGCCCGCGTCGAAGTGGACGAGCAGACGCTCGCACGCTACCCGGACACCGGGGGTGTGATCGAAGTCTCGGGCACTGGTGCGCGGGCCGCTTAAGGTGCACATTCAGTGAAGATCACCGCGCTCGAGCCGTTCGTCGTCGACATCGGATCGCGGAACTGGTTGTTCGTGGTCGTGGAGACCGACGACGGGGTCAGCGGCGTCGGCGAGGGCAGCCTGCCGGGCCATCCGCGCGCAGTTGCGACGGCGGTGGAGGAGTACCGGGAGTACATCGTCGGCGAAGATCCGGCGCGGATCCAGCATCTCTGGCAGCTGATGTACCGGCAGCCGTTCTTCCGCAGCGGTGCCGTGACCTTGTCGGGAATGAGCGCGATCGAGCAGGCGCTCTGGGACATCAAAGGGAAAGTCGCGGGCCTGCCGGTCTACGAGCTGCTCGGCGGCCGCTGCCACGACCGCATCAAGCTCTACGCGAACGGGCCCGGCGGCGCCTCGCGCGAGGAGCTCGGCGAGAGCGCCCGTGCGCTTGTCGACGACGGATTCACGGCGCTGAAGACCGGCCTCGCCGAACCGGTGCTGCCCGTTCAGGGCGACGGGATCTTCCGCCGCGCAGCCGAGCATCTCGAAGCGTTGCGCAGCGCCGTCGGCGAGGACGTGGAAATCGCGTGGGACGCGCACGGCCGGTTCACACCCGCAATGTCGATCAAGCTTGCCCGCGCGCTCGAGCCCTACAACGTCTGGTTCCTCGAGGAGCCCGCGTTGCCCGAGAATGCGAAGGGTCTGGCGCAGGTTGCGCTGGCAACCTCGATCCCGGTTGCGACGGGCGAACGCCTCTTCACGAAGTGGGCCTTTCGCGAAGTCCTCGAGCTCGGCGGCGCGGCGTTGCTGCAGCCGGACCTCTCCCATTGCGGCGGCGTGCTCGAAGCACGGGCAATCGCCGCAATGGCCGAGGTCTACTTCTGCGGGCTTGCGCCGCACAACCCGCTCGGCCCGATCAACACGATCGTCTCGGCCCACGTGGGGATGGCCAGTCCGAACTTCGTCGCGCTCGAGGTCTGCAACTACGCGCCTGACTGGACACAAGGGCTGCTGACCGAGCCGCTCGTCTACGCGGACGGCTACCTCGAACTGTCGGACAAGCCCGGCTGGGGGGTCGAGCTCGACCTCGAGCTGTGCCGGGCTCACCCGTATGTCGCCGCGAAGCTGCCGATCCTCCGGCATCCGAGCGGCGCGGTCGCCGACTGGTAGCCAGTGACGGACAAGGTGCGCATCGGGTTCGTCGGCGCCGGGTTCATGGGGCAGCTCGCGCACATCCGGAGCTACGCCCTGCTCCGCGAGGAATGCGAGCTCGTGGCACTGGCCGAACCGCGGCACCGTACGGCCGAGCTCGTGGCGGAGCGCTACGGCATCGGGCGCGTCTACCGCGATCATCGTGAGCTGCTCGAGTCGGAGCAGCTCGACGGGATCGTCGCTGCGCAGAAGTTCATGTATCACGCCGCCCTGCTTCCCGAGCTCTATCCGCACGTGCGCCATCTCTTCACGGAGAAACCGCTCGCGCTCTCCGAGGCGACGGGCGAGCGGCTCGGGCGCCTTGCGCGGGAAAGCGGGTGCGTCCATATGCTCGGCTACCAGCGCCGCTCCGATCTGGCGACCGTCGAGGCCAAGCGCGTCGTCGACGCCTGGAAGGCGAGCGGTGAACTCGGCCGCCTCCGTTATCTGCGCATGTGCTTCACGGACGGCGACTGGACCGGCAATGCCCACGGGTTGATCGACGCCGGGGAGCAACCACCGTCGTTCCCCGCCGAGGAGCCGCCGCCCGAGTTCGCCGGAGACGAGGACGCCGTTTGGTCGCTCTCAATCGGCGTGGACACGCTCGTCCATCCGCTCAATCTCCTCCGTCACTTCGTCGGTGAGCCGTATCGGCTCGTCTTTGTTCACGCCACGGGCCGGCTCTGCGCGTTCGAGAGCGAATCGGGCGTCCCCATGACGATCGAGGTCTCGCCCTATCGCGTGTCGGTCGGCTACGACGAGGAGCTCTTAGTCGCGTTCGAGCGCGGGTACGTGCGGTTGTCCCCGGCCCCGTCCCTGGCCGTCAATCGTGCGGGTCGGGTCGAGATCTACAGCGATCCGGGAGGCGTGCCGCCACAGCGCGTCGCGCCAGAGCTCCCGTGGATCGATCCGCAGCAGGCGCAAGCGGCGAACTTCTTACGTGTCTGCCGCGGAGCGGCAGGACCGCCGACCGACGCCGCGGAAGCGGTCGAGGACCTGCGCCTCGTCGCGGACATCGTGCGTGCCCGCATGGACCTCCCCGGCGCTCGCGAAGCCGTCCGCACCGACCGCGAGGAACACGTGCGCGCCTGGGAAGAGCAGCTGCGCACGCTCGAGCGAAACAGGTCTACGTAGGCGCGAGCAGGGCGACCCCGTAAGGCCCGAGCACGAGCGAGCCTGCGTCGAGCACGCCGTCGAGGTGGCTCGGCGGCGCGCCGGGAATCGAGATTGTGCGCTCCTCGGGCGCGTAGTTGAGCAAGAACATGAGCTCCGTGGCCGTACCCGGCTTGCGCAGCTTGACCAGCTCCACATCCTCGGGGGCCTCGAAGACGTCGAGCGCAACTTCGCGTGCGACCCAGCGGTACAGCTCGTCGAGCGTTGCCTCCGTGGCGGAGCCCCCGATGTAGACGACCCGGCCGGCGCCGACCGCGTTGATCGCAACCGCCGCCGCGCCCGCGAAGTCACGGTCGCGGTGCCGATAGACCGGGCGGGCGCCCTTAAGTGAGAGCTCCTCGAACCAGCCGCGCAATTCCGCGACGGCTCCGCTCTCGACATGCTCGATCTCGACGACGCGCCCGTCGAGGAAGCTGGCGATGTCCGACACCTCGAGTCCCGCCAGCTCGTCGAGCCAGGCAGGCAGCGGTCGCTCGGGAACCGCGTTCGCCCGGTCCTTGAACCCCGACCGCGCTCCGAGGACGAGCAGCCCGCCACCCTCGACGTAGGAGCGCAGAGCGGCCGCGACCGCCTCGTCGATCACGTACAGGCTGGGCGCGCTCACGACCGAGTAGGACGAGAGGTCGTCGGTCGGCGCCAGCACGTCGACCCCGACGCCCAGTCGCCTCAACGCCCCGTAGTGCGCACGCAAGGTGTCGACGTGCGCGAGCGCGGGGTTCGTCGGCTGGATCTCGAGCGCGAAGCGCGCGTCGTAGTCGTACACGAGCGCAGCGCGTCCGGCGGGCACGGCTCCGCCCAGCAAAGCATCGATGCCGCCGAGCTCCTGCGCCAGGTCGCTGAGCTCTCGGAGGCGCCGGTTGGGCCGGCCATCGTGGTCGAGAACGCCGTACCAGTGCTGCTCGGTTCCGAAGCGGGCTGAGCGCCAGCGGAAGTAGCAGACGGCCTCGGCTCCGTGCGCAAGCATCTGGTACGTGTGCAGTCGCATCTGGCCGCGCCGCGGCGTCCGGATCGTCTCCCACCCGAGCGGCCCGACTTGCTGCTCCATCACCCAGAAGGGCACGTCCTTCAGGCCGCGAATCGCGTCGCAGTTGAGCGCGGGCTCGAGCCAGCCGTCGGTCGTGTTGAAGACCGGGTAGTTGTCCCACGCGAGGAAATCGAGCTCGCGCGCCAGCTCCTGGAAGTCGAGCTCGCGGAACCTAAAGCTCCTCAGGTTGTGCGTGATCGGAGTGTCCGAGTGCCGCCGGATCTCTTCGATCTGCAGCCGCTGATACCGGACGAAGCTGTCTGACGCGAAGCGCCGGTAATCCAGCGCATGGGCTGGCGAGGGCGAGGCGGGCAGGAACCCCTCGGGCAGCGGCACATCGCCGCCCGCCGGGAGGGGGATGTGATCCCAGGAGCGATACGTGTGGCTCCAGAAGGCGGTGCCCCAGATCGCGTTCAGGCGCTCCAGCGATCCATATCGCTCCTCGAGCCAGTGCCGGAACGCCGCTGCACAGCGCGGGCAATAGCACCGTTCGCCGAACTCGTTGTCGATCTGCCACGCGACGACACGGTCGTCGGCGCCGTAGTGCTCTGCCAGGGCCGCAACGATTCGCCGTGACTCCTGCTGATACGTCGGGTTGTTCGGGCAGTAGTGGCGACGGTGTCCGAACGGAACGACTCGGCCGTCGCTGTCGATTCGGTGGATGTCCGGATGCTCGGCGCTCAGCCAGCCGGGCGGCGCTGCGGTCGGCGTTCCGAGCACGACCTCGATGCCGTTCTCGGCCATGAGCGACACCGTGCGGTCGAGCCAACCGACCTCGAGCGAGCCCCGCTGAGGCTCGAGCGTCGCCCACGAGAACTCCGCCATGCGGACGACTCGGATCCCCGCTTCGGCCATCATCCTTGCGTCGGTTGCCCAGCGCTCCTCCGGCCACTGCTCCGGGTAGTAGGCGACACCCAGGCGGACCGGCTTGGAACGCGGCGGGGTCACGTCCTACCGATGCCGCGGCGGCCCGACGCTGCCGCGCTCGATCACCGTCGTGGGCAGATGGATGCGGCCGCCTAGCGGCGCTGCACTGTCTCCCGAGATGCGGTCGAGGAGGACCTTCGCAGCGAGCGCGCCGACCTCACGCACGGGCTGCCGCACGGTCGTCAGCGGTGGGTCGACGAAGTCCGCCACGGGGATGTCGTCGTAGCCGACCACGGAGAGATCGTCCGGGACGGAGAGCCCACGCGCGCGCAGCTCGCGAATCGCACCGAGAGCCAGCAGATCGCTGTGGGTGAAGAGCGCGGTGAAGCCGGCGGCCCGAGTCAGCAGGCGGGCGAGGGCCTCGCGCCCGCTCTCGGGACCCCAGTCCGAGGCCGCTTCGACGAGCCTTGCGTCGTATGCCTCCACCCCGCGCAACGCCAGCTCATAGCCGTGCAGCCGATCGCGGGCGGACGGCCATTCTGGGGGACCAGTGATGGTCGCGATCGTCCGGTGGCCGTGCGCCAGGAGTCGGGACGTCGCCTCGAATCCCCCGTTGCGGTTGTCGACGTCGACCGCCACGAAGCCAGGGACCTCCGGCGAGCCGATCGAGACGAGCGGCACCCGCTCGACCGCCGGCGGCAGCTGCTCGAGCGTCAGCGGAGCCTGGGGCCGGGCCACGATCAACCCCTCGACGCGACGCTCGAGCATGAGCCGGAGATACGCGAGCTCGTCGTCCTCGGCCTCGCCCTCGACGCTCGCAACGATGAGGTAGTAGCCGCGCCTACGCGTCTCGAGCTCAGCTCCCGCGATGGCCTCCGCGAAGAAGTGGTCGGTCACGTCCGCGGTGACCATCCCGAGGCTGTGCGTGCGGCTGCCCAT
This sequence comes from Actinomycetota bacterium, assembly GCA_046724095.1. Classification (GTDB taxonomy): domain Bacteria; phylum Actinomycetota; class Thermoleophilia; order Gaiellales; family Gaiellaceae; genus 3-1-20CM-4-69-9. The sequence continues at coordinate 10,279 of JBKOVW010000235.1, forward strand.
GAGTCCGCGGGCGAGCGGGCTCGGTACGTATTGGAGCTCCCGAATCGCGGCCCGTACACGTCGGCGGGTGTCGGAAGCGACCTCCTCGCGCCCATTGATCACGCGTGACACGGTCTGGTGTGAGACGCCCGCGCGGGCGGCAACATCGCGGATCGTGGGGCGCCGGGCGAGATTTCCGTGAACGGTCACAGTCGTTTCGTTGCCTTCATTTGACAGCGCCTGACGGGATTTGGAATGTTACCGGCCGCACGGGATGTGACCAGTCACAGGAGCGGAAGGAGGGGACGCAGACCGAGATCGACTGGCTCATGGGGGTTTCCTAGGAGGAGAGAGCTTCGATGTCTCGCAAAGCGAGGATTAGGTTTCTGATTGCCGCCCTGGCCGGCTGCCTCTTGCTCGTGCTCGGCAGCCCGGCACTCGCCGCCGGGACGGCCTACTACGTGAACTGCGCCGCTGCCACCGACGGCGACGGCTCGTCGGCGAGCCCGTGGAACAACCTCACGACCGTCAACAGCAGGACGTTCGCCGCAGGCGACAGCGTGCTCTTCAACCGTGGAACGACCTGCGCCGGATCGTTCGTCTTCTCATCGTCCGGCACGAGTGCAAACCCGATCACCATCGGCGCCTACGGAACCGGCGCGCTCCCGGCCATCGACGGCACCGGCCAGAATCGTGCCGTCAAGCTGCTCGACACCTCGTACGTGACGCTGCAGGATCTCGAGGTCAAGAACAGCCGCGTCTGGGGAGTGCTCGTCACGACCGACCACGACGCGCCGGCGGTCGGCATCACGTTGAAAAACCTCGTCGTCCATCACGTGACCGGGGGTAGCTACGTCGACATGAGCGCCAAGTGGACCGGGCTCGTCGTCTTCGCTCCGGGAATGATTGTCGAGCCCAACATGACGAAGGGGTCGGGCGTCTACACGCGCAACAGCTACTTCGACACGGTGCTGGTCGACAACGTGCAGGCCTACGACACGACGCTCTGGGCCGGCATCTTCGTCTGGGGCGTCCAGATCGACCAAGACACCCGATGGGCGAAAGACTCGCAAAACGAGTCCATCCAGAGTCGCAACATCACGATCCAGAACTCCACGGTCCACGACACCTACGGCGACGGGATCGCCATCTACACGTCACACGAAGGGACGATCCAGAACAGCGTCGTCTACCGCTCCGGGATGGAACCTGGGCCTCCGGACATCGGCACGCCGGTCGGGTTGTGGTGGTGGACTGCCGAGAACATGGTCGGCCAGTTCAACGAGTCCTACGACAACCATTCGCCCGGCGTTGACGGCGGCGGCTACGACATCGACTACGGGTCGTCGAACAGCACCATGCAGTACAACTACGGCCACGACAACGGCGCCTACTGCGTCAGCGTCTTCGGCTATTCGGGCGCAACGACGACGAGCATCGTCCGCTACAACGTCTGCGCGGGCGACGGAACGGTGCACACGTATCTCAAGAAGAAGCCGTCGGGCGGCTTCACGAACGAGATCATGCCCGGCCAGTCCGAGGTCTATCTCTGCACGTGGGGCGGCGGCAAGCTCGTCAACACGTGGATCTACAACAACACGTTCTACGTGAACAGCTCCGGCGATCCGTCCGCGACAGGCCTGTTCGACGTCTGTCCCGGCGGAGGAGACGCCGAGACGAACGGCATCTTCCGGAACAACCTGGTCGTGTCGGCCATTCCGAACGTCCTCGGCGACGTCGCCACGGCGAACGGCCGGCCCCGCGACTACAACCTCTACTACTACACGGGCGGAACGTTCACCGACCCGAATCCCGAGGCGCACGGCATCTACAACCAGAATCCCTTGGTGAACGGCCTCGGTTACCACGGGATTGGCAGGCCGACGACACAGTGGACACTGCAACCCGGCTCGCCGGCGATCAACCACGGCACGAACGCGTGCACCGGCCTCACCGGTTGCTCGGTCGGGATGCGCGATTTCTTCGGGAACTCCATTCCGCTCGGCGGCGCCTTCGACATCGGCGCGCACGAAGCCGGGTAAACGCGGAAAAGGTTGGGGGCCGCTCTCCGCTTAGTCCGTCGGAGAGCGGCCCTCGAGCGCGCGAATCGCGAAGTCGAGCTGCGCTGCCGGAGCGAAGCCGTCCCAACGCTTGCGCACGACGCCGTCGGGCCCGATCAGGAATGTCGTCGGCGCCTGTGTGACACCGAACTTCCGCGCGAGTGCGCCGTTGTCGCGGAGCACGGCGATCGCCGGGTCGAGGTTCCAGTCGTACGTGTAGTTCACGAGGTCGTCGCGGCTCGGACTCCCGGAACCCGCGAGCTCGGCCGCATCGACGACGACGGTGCGCAGACCGCGCCGCTCGTGCTGCGTTTGCATGCTGCGCAGGAACACGATCTGCGCGCGGGAGGGATCGCCTTCCACGGTCGCTTCAGCACGGGTGTTCAAAAACGACACGAGCACGACGTGGCCGCGAAGGCGCGCGAGGTTCACGTCGCCGCCTCGAACTGCGCTGCCCTCGAGAGCAGGCGCGGGCATGCCGGCTTCGAGATCGACGCGCGGCGCCTTTTCCCCGTGCAGTGCCGCCACGAGCAGAACCCCCACGATCGCTGCGCACGAGGCGAGGACGGCGAGCAGGAGTCCGCGGCTGCGCCGCATTGCCGGCCTACGCGAGTGCGGGAATCGGCTCGTCCGCGGGCGCCCGGCTGAGCAGTGACTCTCGCGTTTCGGGGTCGAAGAAGTAGCAGCGCTCGGGATTGAGCGCGAGCCGGATCTTGCTCCCAAGCAGCCGGCGCGTCCCTGAGGGGAGCCTGGCCGTGAAGAGTGCGCGAGCTTCCTGAGCGAGCAGCGCCTCCTCCTCCTCGCCCGCGCGGATGCTGACGATCTCGTCGGTCTCTATCGGCGCCGCGTCGACGGGAAAGACGACGAGCACTTCCGCACCGAGGTTCTCCTCGACGGTGACCTCGCCCTCCATCGCCCAGGCCGGCGACTGGGCCTCGTCGACCTGGGCGAAGTGCTCGGGGCGGACTCCGAAGATGACGCGGTCGGGAAGCTCCGCGGCCTCGGGCCCGAGCTCGGAGAGGGGGAGGGAGAAGTCGGCGAAGCGAAGGCAGCCGTCGGCGACCCGGGCCTCGACGAGATTCATCGAGGGCGAGCCGATGAAGGCGGCGACGAAGAGGTTCGCGGGCGACCAGTAGAGGGCTTGCGGCGTATCGACCTGCTGGATCTTGCCCTCGTTCATGACGGCCGCGCGCTGTCCGAGCGTCATCGCCTCGACCTGGTCGTGCGTCACGTAGACCGTGGTCACGCCGAGCTGCGAGTGCAGCCGCGCGAGGTCGCCCCGGACGCGGACACGGAGCTTCGCGTCGAGGTTCGAGAGCGGCTCGTCCATCAGATAGACGGCCGGGCGCCGGGCGATCGCACGGCCCATGGCGACCCGCTGCCGCTGTCCGCCCGAGAGCGCAAGCGGGCGGCGCTCCATCAGTTCCTCGAGCCCGAGCAGGCGCGCGGTGTCCGCGATGCGCACGGCGATCTCCTTTCGCGGCGTGCCCCGTACCTTGAGGCCGTACGCGATGTTCTTGCGCACGGTCATGTGCGGGTAGAGCGCGTAGTTTTGGAACACCATCGCAATGTCGCGATCCTTCGGATTCACGTCCGTCACGTCGCGCTCGCCGATGAGGATCACCCCGTCGCTGACGTCCTCGAGCCCGGCGATGCAGCGCAGCAGCGTCGTCTTGCCGCAGCCGGAGGGACCGACGAGCACCATGAACTCGCCGTCGTCGATCGTGAGGTCGACGCCGTCGACGGCGTGCACGCCGTTCGGGAACGTCTTGACAACCGTCTGTAGCTCGATGCCGGCCACGCTTACCCCTTCAACCCTGTGGTGACGATGCCGCGCGCAAGCCGCTTCTGCAGAGCGAAGAACGCCAGGAGCGGAGGGATCGTGAAGAGCAACGAGCCTGCGAGCTGAACCGGGACGAGTGCGAACTGCTGATTCGGGTCGTAGTACCCCGTCGCGACCTTGACCCCGAGGGGAAGGAGCTGGTCGGGCAGGAGGAGCGACGCGTAGATGTACTCCCCCCACCAGCCTGAGCCGAGGATGACGATCGCGACTGCCAGCGGGCCGATCGAGTTCGGCAGGTAGATCTGGACGAACGTCCGCAGATGTCCTGCACCGTCGATCGCCGCGGCGTCGTCGAGCTCCGAGGGGAAACTCGCGTAGAACTGGCGGAAGAGGAAGATCAGGAAGGCGTTGCCGCTGATCCCCCAGATCAACCACGGCCAGCGAGTCGAGTACATCCCGAGCTCGACGATCACCCAGAAGGTCGGGATGAAGCTGACCGCGAAGGGGATGAATGTCGTCGCGAGCACGAAGATGAAGAACGCGTTGCGGCCGCGGGCGCGCATCCGCGCGAAGGCGTAGCCGGCGAGCGCGCTCGTGAGCACTGCGGGGGCCGTCCCGAGGAACGTGAGGAGGGCCGTGTTCCAAAGGTAGTGAGAGAACGCGAACTCGCCCGACCACGCGTAGTGGTAGTTGTCCCAGTGCGCAGGGCTCGGGATGACGGGCCCGCTCACCCCCGCGTGGACGTCACGCAGCGAGCCGAAGAAGCCCCAGATGATCGGGGCGAGGAAGACGGCCGCGACCGCGACGACGGCGAGGTGAAGGAGCGTGCGCCCCGCGAGCCGCTTCCCTGCGCCGCGTCTGCGCCGCCGCGGACGCGCCCGAACTCTTTCCGCGGCGATCGTCACTTCCCGTACTGCTCCCGCGCATGGAAGACCCAGAAGCGCCCGCTCCAGAAGACTAGGGCGCTGACGAGCAGCAGCAGCACCACGAAGATCCACGCGATCGCGGCGCCGTAACCGAAATCGCCGTCGCCGAAGATGCGCTGCAGCGCATAGAGATTGACGAAGGTGTTGTCGCTCGGCACGGTCGACCCGATCCCCGACTGCAGCCCCGGCGCGAGCAGGATCGGCTCGACGACGACGTTGGCGGCAAGAAACAGGCCCCAGACGAGCTGGAACATGATCACGGGCGTCAGCAGCGGGATCGTGATCGTGAAGAAGCGCCTGACGGCGCCGGCGCCGTCGATTCGCGCCACCTCGTAGAGCTCGTCGGGAATCCCCTTGAGGCCGGCCAGGAAGATGAGCATGCCGAGACCGGCCGAGCCCCAGACCAGGAGCATGAGCAGGGTCGCGGTCGAATGGTCGACAAGCCAGCTGACGTTGCTGCTGCCGCCGAGTACGCCGAGCACGCGGTTGAGCAGACCACCGTCGGGATCGGTCATCGCCTTCCAGATCGACGCTTTCGCGACGATCGGGACGATTACGGCGACGTAGATCAGCGTGCGCCAGAGCCCGAGAAACCTGAGGCCGGCGTTGAGCAGCAGAGCGAGCGCCAGCTGGGTGATGAGCCAGAGCGGGACGATCATCGCGATCAGGATCCCGGTCCGCTGGAACGCGACCCACATCTCGTGGTCGTGGTACGCCCGGACATAGTTGTCTGCACCCACGTACTGCAGGTTCGTGTGCAGGTTCACGGTCGTCAGGTTCGTCAGCGACATCGCGAATGCGAGCACGAGTGGAACCGAGGTCAGCAGCACGAAGCCGAGCAGCCATGGAGAGAGGAAGCCGTAGAAGGCGAGCGTCTCGCGTCTCCTGCGAGACGCCCGCCTCCGCGGCCTTACGACAGTCGCGACGAGAGGAGGGTTCGTCGTTGCCACAGCGTGACTATGGCACTGCCGAGGATCGTCCTAGCCCTGCTTGCCTACCTTGATCGCGCGGTTGGTGTCGGATTCGACCTTCTTCATGAAGCTCTGGAAGGACATCTTCCCCTTCGCCGCATCGCCCAGGTACTTCTGGTACGCGGTCGCGACGGCAGTGTTGTCGGCCAGCCCGACCAGGTACGGGTTGTACTGGAGGGTGACCCTCGACGAGGGCAGCTCGTGCAACAGCGTCTTCTTCGCGTTCCGCTGCACTGCGGTCTTCGTCGGCAGCCGGTCGAACAGCGACCGCTGGGCGGGGACGCCCCAGCCGATCCCGGCACGGTCACGGGCGGGCTGGCCGCCCATGTACCACTCGAAGACCTCCCAGGCAGCGTCGGGATTCTTCGTGCGGGAGCTGATCACCCAACCGGTAGCCGTGATCGTCGGATCGAGGTGCTTGCCGTGCTTCCACCTGGGTGCGAGCAGCAGCCGCGAGTTCTTGACCGCGTCGGCGCTACCGGAATCGCTGATCTGCCCGAGGAACCAGTAGCCGTACTGAGTCATCGCGATCTTGCCGCTGACGAAGCCCGGTCCCGACCAGCCGTCCGGGTTCGGGTTCTCGGGGCCGAGGTCGAACTTGTGCTGCGAGTACCGGAACGAGTAGTGGAACGCTTCCATCGCAGCTGGGTTCTTCGTCAAGTTGATGTGCGAGAAGTCCTTGGGGTACAGGCTCTTCCCGATCGAGGCGAGCTGCACCATGATGTGACGGTCGATCCACGCGTAGGCGTTGGCCACGTCGAGGATCCACCTGAGGCTGTTCTTCTTCCGTTTCAGCTTGAGCGCGATCTCCCAGAGATCGTCGTACGTCCACGGGTCGGTCGGGCCCGGGAGGTGGATACCTGTGCCCTTGAAGAGGTCGGTCCTGACCCACACGGTCTCGTCGGGAGACCAGTCCTTGACCATCCCATAGCGCGGACCGACGCCGACCTTGCCGTTCTTGTACCGGTAGTAGTTGTTCGCCGGCGTCAGTTGCGCGGTGTGAATCAGGTCGCTCGCGCGGAAGTACTTGTCGAGATTGAGCAGCTGGCCGCGCTTCGCCCACTGCGGGATCAGCGGAGCCTGCGTGCGCCAGATGTCCGGCGGCTGTCCGGCGGCCATCATCGCCTGGAACTTCGCGGCGTCTACGTCGAGCAGCTCGATCTTGATGTTGGGGTGCGTGTCCATGAAGTCTTTGATCGACGGGGTTCCGGCGTTGCCCGCTCCTGCCGTGAGCTCCTGGGTCATGACCACGACCGTGGCCGGCGACGCAAGACGTCGCCGCGGCAGTGCTTTCGCGATCCCGGGCCCGAGGAGCGAGCCGACAGCAAGTGAGCCGGCCGTGCCCGCAGCGCCCTGAAGGAACTTGCGACGTGAGATGCGACTGTCTTCGAAGGGATCCGACATGCTCGCCACCTTTCCCTCGCCTACGTCTTATGCCGCCGGCGACCGCGCGGCTCGGCCGCTAGCTTGTCTGATAGGTTCGGCCTTGTCAAGATGCTGCCGCCAGGAGCCAAGGGCTTGATTCGCATCAGCAGATCAAACAAGCTATGCCAGCATGACTGACAAATCGCTTGCCGCCTTCGACGAGCTCGAGCCAATCGGCCGCGCCTCGGTGGTGGACTCGGTGATCGAACGGCTCGAGTCGCTGATCTTCGACAGCTTCGAGCCCGGTGCGACCCTGCCCTCGGAAGGGAAGCTCGCCGAGGCGCTCGGCGTGAGCCGCCTCAGCGTCCGGGAGGCCACCAAGACCCTCGCCGCGCGCGGGCTGCTCGAGATCAGCCAGGGCCGGCGCCCCCGGATCTCCGTACCGAACGGCAGCCTGGTCGGGGACTTCTTCCAGATCGCCGTGCGCCGTGACCCCCGCGCGCTGCTCGAGCTCCTCGAGGTGCGAAGGGCCCTCGAGGTCCACATCGCAACACTCGCCGCCCAACGAGCCAATGCCGGCGCGATCGCCGACATGGAGATGTCGATCAACGCCATGCGCTCGGCAGGCGCCGAGTTCGAAGCGTTCCACACCGCCGACGTCCGCTTTCACGAGAACCTCGCTGCGGCCTCGGGCAACCGCATGCTCGTCTTCCTGATCGAGGCGTTTGCCGAACCGCTCCGCCAAAGCCGGCAACGGAGCTTTGCCGGCCACCGTGCACGAGGAGGCGGGATCGACGACGTCATCCAGCAGCACCAGACGATCCTCGACGCCGTCACGGCCCGCAACCCCAAGGCAGCAGCTCAGGCGATGCGCGACCACCTGCAGCAAACCGAGCAGGATCTCCGCACACATCTGCAACGCACCGCGGAGGAGCAAGCGAAGGCGGTCGAAGCGTGAGGGTCGTCGAGGTCGTCACGACCGTCGTCGGTGCGCCGTGGCGCGAGCTCACGTTCGTCGAGCTCGTCGCAGACGACGGGCGGCGCGGCCTCGGCGAGGTTCGGATGGTCAACAAGACGGACACGCTGGTCGCCTGCATCGCCGAGCTCGCGGCCCGATATGTCGTCGGAGCAGATCCGTACGACCGGGAAACGCTGGCCTTCAACATCCAGCGCGCGGAGTACAGCCGGCCGGGTGAGATCACGCAATCCGCCCTGGCCGCGTTCGACCTCGCCTGTTGGGACCTGATCGGTCAGGAGCTGAACGTCCCGATCTGGAAGCTTCTGGGAGGGCGATACCGAGACCGCGTTCGAGCGTATGCGAACGGCTGGTACCAGACCGACCGCGACCCGGCCGCGCTGGCCGAGAAAGCGGTCGACGTCGTTGCGCGTGGCTATACCGCGCTCAAGCTCGACCCGTTCGGCAGCGCGTGGATGACCCTCCCGTCCGCCGAGCGGCGGCGATCGATCGAGCTCGTCGCGGCCGTCCGCGAGGCGACCGGGCCCGACGTCGAGATCATGATCGAGATGCACGGCCGCTTCTCGCCGGCGGCCGCAGCCGAGATCGCGGCCGAGCTCGACCCGTTTGCGCCGGCCTGGCTGGAGGAACCGATTCCGTTCGACAATCCGAGTGGGCTCGCCCGCGTTCGCGCCGCGACGCCCCGGCCGATCGCGACGGGTGAGCGCCTCCATCTTCTCCCGGACTTCCGCCCGATCATCGAGCAAGGCCTCGTCGACGTCGTGCAAGCGGATCTCACGCACTTCGGCGGCTTCACGGGCTTGTGCCGGCTGGCAGGGTGGGCCGAGGCGTACGAACTGCCGCTCGCACCGCACAACGTGTGTGGGCCGGTAGGAACACTGGCGAACATCCACTTCGCGGTCGCCACGCCGAACTACCTGATCCTCGAGCACTTCAACGACTTCGCCGACAGCTGGGTGAGCGACCTCGTCGATGCCGCACCGGCGATCGATCCGCTCGACGGCTGCTTCGAGGCACCGACCGCTCCCGGCCTCGGCCTTCGGCTCGACCACGATGCTTGCGCCGAACACCCGCGCACGCACACGGGGATCTTCCTCTTCAGCGAAGGCTGGGAGCGCAGGGGCGAGCCGTCGACGGCGACACCACCGTGAGCGGCGAGATGCGTGCGGTCGTCGTCGAACGGCCGCAAACTGCAACCCTGCAGCTCGTCCCGAGGCCGGACCCGCGTCCGGGCGAGGTGCTTGTCCGCGTCGGAGCCGCCGGCATCTGCGGCTCGGACGTCGAGTTGCTCGAGGGTCGAAGGCCGGCGCGCTACGTGCGCTATCCGATCATCCCGGGTCACGAATGGGCAGGGCTGGTCGAGGCGATCGGCCCCGGCGTCGAGAACGTCGCCGCAGGAGATGCGGTCGTGGCAGAGGGCTTTCGCGCCTGCGGCGATTGCGCTCGGTGTCGCGAAGGACGCACGAACCTCTGCGCGGCAGACTACGCGGAAACCGGATTCACCCACGCGGGCGCGTTCGCGGATTTCCTCTGCGTCCCGTCTCACCTGATCCACCGGCTTCCGCCTGGGACCGACCTCGCCGCAGCTGCAGTGCTGGAGCCGGCTGCGTGTGTTGCACAGGGACTGTTGGAGATCGACCTTCGGCCGGGCCTGACAGCGGCGGTGGTCGGTTCCGGGACCCTCGGCCTGCTCGCGGTCGCGCTCCTCGGTCGCGTCAGCCCGGCACGGCTGGCACTCGTCGGGACGCGCTCGCAGCGCCTGTCGCTCGGCAAGGCCATGGGGGCAACCGAGACGTGGAACGTTCGCCAGGACGAGTATCCAGAGCCGGGTTTCGACCTCGTGTTCGAAGCCGCCGGCACGCCCGGCGGGGCTCGCACCGCGGTCGAGCTCGCGCGGCGCGGCGGTACCGTCGTCCTCGAAGGAATCTCCGGGCAATCGGCCGGAATCGACGCGGACGCGGTTGTGCTGGGGCACCTGCGCGTGCAGGGCATCTTCGGCGCCTCGCGCGACGCCTGGCGGTGGGTGACGGAGCTCTTTGCGGACGGCCTGCTCGACACGAAGCCGCTCGTAACGCATTCCTTCCCGCTCGAGCAGTACGACGCAGCCTTCACGACGCTCGCCGAGCGCAAGGGCGACGCGCTCAAGGTGCAGCTGACGCCGAAGTCGTGAACGCCCCCGCGCTCACTTCGCTGGTGGGTGGCCGTCCACGCGAGGGCGACGAGGTCGTTCCCGACATCAACCCGGCCGCGCCGGAGGAGCAGGTCGCGACCGTGACGTTGGCGGGACCCGAGCTCGCCGCGGAGGCGGTCGAGGCGGCGGCTGCCGCCTTCGCGAGCTGGCGTGACACGCCTCCACCTGCGCGCGGTGACCTGCTGCGACGAGCGGCCGATCTCGTCGACGAGCGCGCGGAGACCATCGGCCGCGATCTCGCACGCGAGGAGGGGAAGACCCTCGTGGAGGCCGTCGGCGAGACGCGACGCGCCGCCGCGATTCTTCGCTACTACGCAGGGCAGACGCTCGAGCCCGACGGAGAGACATATCCGAGCCACTCGGCGCTGACGTTCCTCTATGCGCGGCGTGAGCCGCTCGGCGTCGTGACCGCGATCACTCCGTGGAACTTCCCTATCGCCATCCCCGCGTGGAAGATCGGACCGGCGCTCGCCTACGGGAACACCGTCGTCTGGAAGCCGGCCGAGATCGTCCCGCTCACGTCGACGCACCTCGCTGCGGCGCTGATCGACGCCGGGCTGCCCGACGGCGTCCTCAATCTCGTGCTCGGGCGTGGCTCGGTCGTCGGCGACACCATCGTCACGGACGGTCGCGTCGACGCCGTCACCTTCACCGGCTCGAACGCCGTCGGCCGCGCCATCAATCTGAAGGCGACCGAAGCAGGGAAGAAGGTTCAGCTCGAGCTCGGCGGCAAGAACCCCGCCGTCGTATTGGCAGATGCCGACCTAGAGCTCGCGGCCGAGCAGGTCGCGCGGGGCGCATTCCTGTCGGCCGGGCAGAAGTGCACCGCTACGAGCCGTGTCATCGTCGAACGGGGCGTGCTCGAAGAGTTCGGCGATCGCGTCGCGGAGCTCGCGCGGTCCTGGCCGGTGGGCGATCCGCTCGACGAGACGACGAAGGTCGGCCCGCTCGCCTCGAAGGCTCAGCTCGACACCGTGTCCGGTTACCTCGACGTCGCAGAACGCGACTCTGCGCGGGTGCTCGCCGGGGGCGGGCGTCCCGACGGCGGCGGCTACTTCGTCGAGCCGACGGTGTTGGCGGACCTGCCCCCGACCAGTCGCGTCGTCCGAGAGGAGATCTTCGGCCCGGTAGCAGCGCTGCTCCCGGCAAGCTCCTACGAGGAAGCGGTCGCGCTCGCCAACGACACGCCGTTCGGCTTGACCGCCGCCTTGTTCACGCGTGACCTCGGCCAGGCGCTCCGCTTCGCGGGAGACATCCGCGCCGGCGTCGTGAAGGTCAACCAGGAGAGTGCGGGCCTCGAGTTCCAGGCGCCGTTCGGCGGCATGCGCCAGAGCTCGAGCGGCTCCCGCGAGCAGGGCAAGGTCGCCCGCGACTTCTTCACGCAATGGAAGACCGTGTACCTCGACCCTCCTCCGACCGGATGAACATCCGCGACGGCCTCGAGCGCAGCGGTCTACCGTCGGCCGACCTGCACGAGCTGCCGACCTCGGAGAAGCGGTTCCCCGACGGTGCGCAGTACCGCGTCGAGATCCCGAGCACCGAGGGTCCGCGCTCTCTCGAGGCGATCCTGGAAGAGGCAGATCGACTCGAGGTAGTCGTGCATCGCGTGTCGCAAGGAAGCGGCGTCTTCATGCTCACGGACGCCGAGCTCGACGAGTTCGTCGCCCTGGCTGCCGGTGCGAACGTCGAGCTCAGCCTCTTCGCACGGCCGAACGCCGGCTGGGACGCGTCGGCAACGAGCCGAGCGCCGGCGGGTGGCGTGCTCGCGGCGTCCGCGCGTGGGCAGGACCAGCTCGTCGCAGTCCTCGAGGATGCCGTTCGCGCCGCCGACCACGGGGTGAGAAGCGTCCTGCTTGCAGACATCGGCGCGCTCTACGCCTTTTCGCGCCTCCGTGCGGACGGCGTTCTTCCCGCCGAGATGCAGGCGAAGGTCTCGGTGATGCTCCCGATCGCGAATGCGGCGACGGCGAAGGTCCTCGAGGACCTCGGCGCTTCGACCCTGAACCTCCCTCCCGACCTCTCGCTTCCGCAGATCGCGGCCGTCCGTGCCTCGGTCGATCTCCCGATCGACTTCTACGTCGAGGCGCCGGACACGCTCGGGGGATTCGTGCGTCTGCACGAGATCCCCGAGCTGATCCGAGTCGCTGCTCCCGTCTACGTCAAGTTTGGACTGCGCAACGCGCCCGACGTGTACCCGTCGGGGACGCACCTCGAGCAGACAGCGGTCGCGTTGTCACGCGAGCGCGTGCGGCGAGCACGTCTCGGCCTCGAGCTGCTCGAGCGGTCCGGCTACGAAGCCGCTCGCTCCGCGCTCGGCGCCGACGGCTTGGCAATTCCGGTTGCGGCGTCGGCGGTCTCCGCCTGACTCGTGCCTGCGCGGGTCGGCATCGGCGTCGTGGGCGCCGGCAGCATCGGGATCCGCGGCGCTCTTGCGCATCTCTCGCTCGAGGATGTGCAGGCCCGGGTCTTTCTCGCGGCCGTCTGCGACCCGGTGCCCGGTCGGGCGGCCGCCGTTGCCAGGCGATTCAACGTGGCGCGGGCGTACGAGCGGTACGAGGATCTGCTCGAGGACACGGCCGTCGACGCGGTCACGCTGTGCTCGCCGATCGGGCTGCACTACGAGCAGGGGCTGAAAGCGATCGAAAACGGCAAGCACGTCCACTTCAACAAGACGATGACCACGACGGCTGCAGAGGCGACGGATCTGCTCGATCGCGCCGCCGTCGCCGGCGTCCGGCTGGTCGCGTCCCCCGGCGAGATGCTGCGGCCACTGAACCGCGCCGTCCGGGACCTCGTCGAAAGCGGGCGGCTCGGCAAGATCTCGTGGGCCGCGACGGGCGCGGCGTTCGGCACCTACCACGAGGACGAGCCCGTGCGGCAGCGCAACGGAATCGATCCGTCTTGGTACTGGCGCAAGCCGGGCGGCGGTCCTTTGTACGACATGGCGGTGTACGGGCTGCACACGCTGACGGGGATTCTCGGGCCGGCGAAGCGCGTGGCGGCCATGTCGGGCATCGGGATCGCCGAGCGCGAGTTCCAAGGCGAGACCCGTGAGTGCACCGCCGACGACAACTCGCTGCTGCTGCTCGACTTCGGCGACTCGGTGTTCGCGTTCGTGCACGGGACGTTCGCCGGCCGCCTCACGGGGCTCGGGTCCGTCAACGTGTACGGCAGCGACGGGACGGTCGAGGGAGCGCTCCTCGACGGCTCGCCGATCCGCTATCCGGGACACGAGCGCGTGCAGCCCGGGCGAGACGGCGATGCCGTTTTGCTTCCGCACGTCGACGAAGCACACGCGGCGCTCGGAGAGGCATTCGTCTTCGAGGACGTGATGCAGCTCGTCGACTGCGTTCGTGATGACACCGCGACGGTGTGCGATGCGCGCCACGCACAGCACGTGATCGAGCTCATCGAGGCGGCCTACCGCTCGGCGGACACGGGCCGGGCACAGGACATCGCGGCGGCAACGTGGTGACCGCGTCCACCTCCTCGCTCGAGCGCCTCAGCCTCGAGGAGAAGGTCTCGCTGCTCAGCGGTCAGGACAAGTGGTCGCTGCCGGCGCTCCCGCAGATCGGTCTCTCCTCGATCGTCATGTCCGACGGCCCGACCGGCGTCAAAGAGGACGGATCCCTGCCGATCCGCAGCCCGATGGTCCCCTGTGGAACGGCGCTCGCTGCGTCGTGGAACACCGCGCTCGTCGAGTCGATCGGAGCGCTGCTCGGCGAGACCGCGCGCGCAAACGGGGTGCAAGTGCTGCTCGCGCCCGCGACGAACATCCTCCGCTCGCCCCTGGGGGGACGCAACTTCGAGTACTACTCGGAGGACCCGCTCCTCGCGGGCAAGGTCACCTGCGCCTACGTGTGTGGTGTGCAGAGCGCTGGCGTCGCCGCCACCGTCAAGCACTTCGTCTGCAACGACACCGAGACGCATCGCTTCGACGGCAACGTCGACGTCGACGAGCAGGCCTTGCGCGAGATCTACCTGCTGCCGTTCGAGCTCGCGGTGCGCGAGGCGAACGCCTGGGCGATCATGTGCTCGTACAACAAGCTGCGCGGCGTTCACATGTCCGCGCAGCCTCTGCTCGACGCCATCCTGCGGAGGCAGTGGGGCTTCGACGGCGTCGTCGTGTCCGACTGGGGCGCGGTTCACGACACGGTCGGATCGGGCCGGAGTGGACTCGACGTCGAGATGCCCGGGCCGCCGGAGCTCTGGGGAGCCCGGCTCGTCGAGGCGGTTCGCTCGAGCGAAGTGCCCGAGGAGTGTATCGACGAGAAGGTCGGGCGCATTCTGCGCCTGGGGAGGCGAACCGGTGCCGTCGAAGGCTCCGCACGCGAGCTCACGGCCACGCCGGACCGCCCGGGCGTCTCGTCGCTCGTACGCCAGGCGGCGATCGAATCGTTCGTGCTGCTCAAGAACGAGGACGAGGTACTGCCGTTCGACGCGTCGTCGCGCATCGCAGTTCTCGGCGCGCACGCCGGACAGCCGCCGTTGCAGGGTGGCGGCAGCGCGAACGTCGGACCGTCTGTCGGCGTGTCGCCGCTCGAGGGGATCCGGCGGCTTGCGGGTGAGACCACCGAGGTGGTGTACGAGCCGGGCTACGTGCCGGACGCAATGCCTCGTCTCGATCTCAGCTGGGTCACGGGGCTCGACGGCGCCGAAGGCTTCACCGCCGAGGTCTTCGACACGCACGAACCGTCGAGTCCGATCCGCTCGCTGACGCAGCGGACCAATTTCTTCATCTTGGACAACGAGGTCGAGGGTCGGCCGCTGCGAGAGCTGCTGGTTCGGTTGACCGCGACATTGACTCCCCCCGCCGACGGCGAGTACGTCTTCGGGATCGACTGCTCCGGCGCCGCCACCGTTCGCATCGACGGAGAAGAGCGACTGGTGCTCGCGCCGGAGCACGACCGGGACTGGTCGGCGTTGTTCTTGGCCGATCCGAGGGGCATTTTCCGCGCGCCGCTCGAGGGCGGGCGGCCCGTCCGGTTCGAGCTCGATTTCCGGACGCACCCCGGTCCCCGTGGCGAGATCGGCCTGATCACGCTGCGGGCGTTCCCGCCTGCTCCCGAGGATCTGCTCCGACGCGCGGTTCAGGCTGCCTCCGACGCCGACGTGGCGGTGGTCTTCGCCGGTCTCGGTGAGGAGTTCGAGAGCGAAGGCTTCGATCGGTCGTCACTCGAGCTTCCTGCAGAACAGCTGGAGCTGATCGCGGCTGTCGCGGCTGCGAACCCCGCCACCGTCGTCGTCGTTAGCGCGGGCGCGCAGTTGTTGACGGACTGGGCGGAGCAGGTGCCGGCCGTGCTCCTGGCGTGGTACCCGGGCCAGGAGTTCGGCGATGCGCTGGCTGAAGTGTTGCTGGGGCGAGCCGAGCCCGGCGGACGGCTGCCGATGACTTTTCCCGTGCGACCGGAGGACGCTCCCGTGCTCGAGCCGGGCCCCGACGATTCGGTGGCGAACGAGTGGCACTACCGGGAAGGCCTGTTCGTCGGCTATCGGCACTACGACCGCCGGCAGATCACGCCCGCCTACTGCTTCGGGCATGGCCTCGGTTACACCACCTTCGACTACGAAGATCTGCGCGTCGAGCGGAAGGGCCTCGAGGTCGAGGCTGCTGTGCGCGTTCGGAACTCCGGTCACCGACGCGGGAAAGCGGTCGTGCAACTGTACGTCGGATCGGGACGTGCGGACCGGCCGCTGTGGGAGCTGAAGGACTTCCGGAGCATCGTGCTCGATGCCGGCGCTGAGGAAGACGTGCGCTTCACGCTGAACGAGCGCGTTTTCTCGCAGTGGGACTCCGACCTCGGCGACTGGGCGGTTCTAGACGGACGACACACGATCGCGGTCGGCAGCTCCTCACGGGATCTCCGCCTGACGACGACGGTCGACAGCCTGTGAGCGAGATCGTCCTGAGCGGCGTCAGCAAGAAGTTCCCGAACGGCGTCAAGGCGGTGGACGGGATCAGCCTGACGATCGAGGACGGCGAGTTCATGGTGCTCGTCGGTCCATCCGGCTGCGGTAAGACCACGTTGCTACGGATGATCGCGGGACTCGAGACCGTGGACGAGGGCTCGATCCGGCTCGGCGATCGAGACATCACCCGCCTCGAGCCGCGCGGGCGCGACATCGCGATGGTGTTCCAGGACTACGCGCTCTACCCGCACATGAACGTGCGCGACAACCTCAGCTACGGCCTTCGTGTGCGTAAAGAACCGAAGCACGAGATCGTGCGCCGCGTCGACGAGGTGGCTGAGCTGCTCGGGCTCCGCGAGCTGCTCGATCGCCTTCCGGCGGCTCTCTCGGGCGGCCAGCGGCAGCGCGTTGCGATGGGTCGTGCGATCGCCCGCCGGCCGCAGCTGTACCTGATGGACGAGCCGCTCTCGAACCTCGATGCCAAGTTGCGCGTGCGCGTCCGAGCCGACCTCGCGCGCCTGCATGCCCAGCTTGGGGTGACAACGGTCTACGTGACTCACGATCAGGTCGAGGCGATGCAGCTAGGGGAGCGGTCGGCGGTCCTGCGGGATGGACGCATTCAGCAGGTTGGCCGGCCGCAGACGCTCTACCGCGATTGCGCCAACCTCTTCGTCGCGTCCTTCATCGGGTCACCTGCGATGAACCTCGTGCGCGCCGAGGTCGAGGGCGACGCGGTCCGCTTCGCCGGCTACCGGGTGCCGCTCGACCCGAGGCGCCGGCCACCGGCGGGAACAAACCGGCAGATCATTCTCGGCATTCGGCCCGAAGACTTCGAAGACGTGCGCTTCTCGCGGCCCGGCTTGCCGACGATCGACGTGCGGATAACGCTCGTGGAGGATCTTGGTCCCGAGGCGCTCGCGTTCTTCGTGCTCGACACCGAACGGGTGGATCCCGAGATCTTCGGCGTGGCTTCGGACCGCTCGGATCAGGAGACGCTGATCGCTGACGACCCGCGAGCACTGTTCTCCGCCACCCTCGACGCGGCGACCGACGCGCGCCCCGGCGCGAGCTGCCGCCTCACCGTCAACCCCGCGCGCTTCCACTTCTTCAGCGCTTACAGCGGCGAGAACCTGCTCACGCCCGGCTTCGAGGTTTCCGGTCGGCTAGAGGCCGTCTGACCGTGCCGAGAATCACGCGCACGCTGCTCCTGCTCGTCGGTGCAATTGTCTTCGTCGGCCCCATCGTCCTGGGTCTGGGGCGACTCGCACATGCTGCGTGGGGAATGGCGCTCCTCAACTCGCTCACGATCGCGATCGCCTTCACTGCGTTGAGCACGGCCTCAGCCGCGCTTGCCGGTTTCGCGTTCGCGCGCCACCGCGTCTGGTGGAAGAACGTCGTCTTTCTCTTCGTCCTTTCGACCCTGATGGTTCCGTGGATCGTCACGATGATCCCGCAGTTCGTCATCTTCTATCGGCTGCACCTGATCAACACGCCGTGGCCGTGGGTCCTCTGGGGAATTCAAGGCACGCCGCTGCAGATCTTCCTCTTTCGTCAGTTCTACGCGACGTTCCCGCGCGAGCTCGAGGACGCTGCGGCGATCGACGGCAGCGGCCGGCTGCGCATCTTCTGGGACATCTTCGTACCAAATTCGAAGCCGGTCATCGCCGTTGCCGCGGTGTGGGCGTTCATCCTCGTCTGGGGCGACTACCTGACGCAGGACCTCTTCTTCCTCCTGGATCCGAACGGCACGCTGCTGACGCGCATCACCGACGTGCTCCCCGCCGGGACGGGAGAGTTACCGAGCGTGCCGCTCGCCCTCTACGCGCTTCCCCCGATCGTCTTCTTCGTCTTCGCGCAGCGGTACATCACGCAGAGCGTGGTGACGACCGGGATCAAGGGGTAAGGGGACGCAGTGCTCGGCCGGCGTTCCCGCGACCGCAAGGAGGTCGGCGCGTTTTGCGGCTTCGTCGCGCCGTGGTTCATCGGGTTCGTCCTCTTCTCGGCGGTGCCGCTCCTCGTCAGCCTGTTCATGTCGATGGCGACATTCGATCTCTACGGGCTGAAGAACTTTCATTGGGTCGGCCTCGCGCATTACCGACTCGCGCTCGAGGATCCCGCCACCCGGGAAGCGCTCCGCGACACCGCGATCTTCACGGCGATCTTCGTCCCGCTCGGGTTGGTCGTCCAGATCGGCCTCGCCCTCCTCGTCAACAGCGGGATGCGATTGCGGAGCGTCTTCTGCGCCTTCTTCTATCTCCCGGCGGTGATCCCGACGGTGGTGAGCATCCTGCTCATCTGGAGGACTGGGATCGCCGGCCCGGATGGAGTCTTCGACCGCATCTACCATCTCTTTGCGCCGCACGGGACGGTCTACTGGCTCGATCAGCAGGGCCGCGTGATCCTGATCCTGTTCATGATCTGGTCGACGGCGGGGCTCGGAATGTTGGTCTTTCTTGCGGGACTGCAGAACGTGTCACGCCAGCTCCAAGACGCCGCTTCGCTCGACGGCGCCACGCGGCGTCAGATCTTTCGCACCATCACGCTGCCGCTGCTGACGCCGGTCATCTTCGTTCAGCTCATCCTCGGTCTGATCGCCGCCGCGCAGATGATGATCCAACCGATCCTGTTCGGCTCCGCGATCAGCAGCGGCGGTTCGCCGTTCTTCAACACGCCGGCGCGGGGGGCAGACCTGCTCCCGGCTCACATCTTCGACGTCACGTTCATCAGCGCGGCGCCTGGGACCGGTGCGGCGCTCTCCTGGATTCTCTTCCTGATCATCCTCGCCGTCACGCTCGTATTGTTCGCGTCCGGCAGGCTCTGGGTCTTCTACGGCTCCGACTGAGGCCCGGTGGACGGGCGAGGCCGAGAATGCCACGACGACGTTGCCGGATCTTTAGCGTCGTGTGTCGTGAGCGCGGAAACGTGCGATCGGGGATTGGCGGGATGTCGCGCAAGCTCTGGTCCTCGACGTCGGCCATGGTGCCTTCTCCTCTCAGGTGCCGTCCTACCCGTAACGGCAGGGCAGCGGAGAACGCCGCGAGCGCCGTTCCTTCCGTGCTTCCAGTTCGGGCGCCAAAGGCGGACGTGAAAGCGGGAGCGACGGGACTCGAACCCGCGACCACCGGCGTGACAGGCCGGCAAGGCACAACCGGCTACAACTACAACTGGCTACGACCCGGAATCACCGGCTACAGCACGCATTTCCTCACCGAGCGAACCGGCTGTGACCGGCTGCGACCCGGCCGGGCCCCGTGTAGTACGTGTGTAGTGAGGGTGTTGGCGAGCGAGGCAACATGGTGCAGCCCCGGGCTGAGCGCAGTCAGTTAGAGCCCGCGGTTCTGCACGGGGACGGGTCGACCTCCTCCGGACCAGCGCAACAACGACCTCGCGGAATCG
>JBKOVW010000284.1:0-8589 GCA_046724095.1 Actinomycetota bacterium
CGCGGCGTCGACGTCAGTTTCCTCGGCCTCGACGACCCCGCCCGCGCGCCGGATCCGTTCTACGAGGCGCTGACGGTTCCCTACGAGCGCGTGCCGGCCCCGCGTGACGTCGATCCCGCCCTGGCCTGGCGGGTGCGCAGCGCGACTCGCCGAGCCGACCTCGTGCACACGCATCTCGTGCACGCCGACGTGTACGGCGCGCTCGGCGCGCGTCGCCTCGTCTCGACGAAGCACAACGACGATCCGTTCCGAGCCGGGCCGTTTCGCTTCGTCGAACGAGCCCTCGCGCGGCGTGCCTCACGCGTGATCGCGATCACGCAGGCACTCGCGCGCTTCCAGGTCGAGCAGGTCGGCTTGCCCCGGGACAAGGTGGAGATGATCCATTACGGGCTCGACGACCTGCCGCAGGCGTGGGGCCCGAATCCGCCCGACCCGGTCCCGCCCGGCGCCCGTGTGCTCCTGGCGATCTGCCGGCTGGAGCCGCAAAAGGGCGTCGATGTCGCGATCGAGGCACTGCGCGAGATCGAGGACGCCTGGCTGGTCGTGCTCGGCGAGGGCCCGCAGCGGGCGGAGCTCGAGCGCCTCGCGACCGAGCGGGTCTACCTGCCCGGGCGCGTCCCAGACGTCGCCGCGTGGCTCCGCCGGGCGAACGTCCTCGTCCACCCGGTGCGCTGGGAGGGCTTCGGGCTCGCCGTGCTCGAGGCGATGCTGGCCGGCGTGCCTGTCGTCGCGACCAACGTCAGCTCGCTGCCCGAGCTGGTGGGCGACACGGGCATCCTCGTGCCGCCGGACGACCCGTCAGCACTGGCCGCGGCCGTGAATCAGGTCCTGGCCGACCCGGAGGGCGCGCGTGGACTGGCGCGTGCCCGGGCTGAGTTCAGCGTGGCGAAGATGGTGGATCGGACGCTGGAGGTGTATCGCCGAGCGCTCGCTCGACCTCGCTGAGCCAGTCGGCGTGCGCATCCACGATCCGGCGCGCGAGGGCGTGGTTGAGCAGCAGGTAGCGCGCGCGGTGCGGCATCGAGGCGGCGATCTCCACGCCGGCGTCGAGGCGGGCGCGTAGCTCGTCGATCTCGGCGTGCAGCCCCTCGAGACTCGACAGCACGGCTTCCTCGCCGACGAGGTCGGCGGCGAGCAGGCGCCAGGCCGGCTCGAGCTGGATGCGTGAGAAACCCGTCGGCTCCTTCATCCAGTCCCGGATGGCCGCGAGTGCTGCGTCGGTCAACGAGTAGTGAGTTCGGGGCCGCGTCCTGCCGGGCTCCTTTCGCGAGGCGAGGTAGCCGAGGCGCTCGAGCCGCTTCGGCTCGGCGTACCACTGGCTCTCGGCGTAGTCGGCGTAGATCCGGCCCTGCCGGGCCATGCGCACGAGGTCGTGCGGGCCGGCGCCGTCGCGCCCGACGAGGACGAGGACGACGTACGAGAACGGCGTGAGCTGGTTGCTTGACAAAGCTCCGATTCGTAGTTATAAGCTCCGTATCGGAGTTTAACACGATCAGGAGGAACAATGTCCGAACAGCTGTGGTTTCTCGACACCCTCGTGACCGTCCGCGCCGCCCACGGCGACGGGGCCGACGGGATCTCTCTGCTCGAGTCGGCGGCACGCGAGGGCGACTCTCCACCCCTCCACGTGCACGTCACGGAGGACGAGGTGTTCCACGTCCTCGACGGCGAGCTCGTGCTGCGCGTCGGCGACGAGGAGCTCCGGATCGGCGCCGGCGAGAGCGCGGTCGCGCCGAAGAACATCCCCCACACCTACCGCGTCGAGTCGCAGGAGGCCCGCTGGCTCGTCGTCACGAGCCACGGCGACTTCGAGCGCATGGTCCGGGCGCTGAGCCGCCCGGCCGAGCGGGCGGAGCTGCCGGCCCCCGCCGGGCCGCCGACGCCCGAGCAGCTCGAGGCTCTGACCGCCGCGTGCCGAGCGAGCCGGATCGAGCTCGTCGGCCCGCCGCTCGGTTAGACCAGCGCCTGCCGGTACAGGAGCTCGGTGCGGTCGGTGCAGCGCTCCTGCAGGAACTGCTCCAGGGCGCGGCGCCGGCCGGCCGCGCCCATCTCCGCTGCGCGTGGCAGGTCGGACGCGAGCCTGACGACGGCGTCCGCCAGCGCCTCTGCCTCGCCCGCGGGAACGAGGTACCCGGTCACTCCGTCCTCGACGAGCTCACCGAGGCCGCCGATCTCCGCCGCGATCACGGGGCGCGCGCGCTCCATCGCCTCGAGCGCCACCATGCCGAAGCCCTCGCCCATCGAAGGCACGACGACGGCCGCACTCTCCTCGATCGCGCGCTGGATCGGCGCGACGTAGCCGAGGAAGCGCACGGCGTCCTCGACGCCGAGCTCCTTCGCGAGCGCGCGCAGCGCCGGCTCGAGCGGGCCGCGACCTGCAAGGTCGAGCTGGAGCGTCGGCACCCGCCGGCGCGCCTGCGCGAACGCACGCAGCAGGACGATGTGGCCCTTGATCGGGATCAGCCGCCCGACGCAGAGCAGCCGCGGCGCGCCGCCCGCGTACGGGCCGGGCTCACCGTCGGGCTCGATGCCGTAGTGGACGATCTCGAAGCTGCCGCCGTCGAAGCCCTCGACCTCCTCGAGATAGCGCGCGAGCCCGCGCGAGATCGCGATGTGCGTATGCGCGAGGCTCGCGATCGCGCGGTCGCCGAGGGCGAAGCCGCGGTTCTCACGGAACTCGTTGAAGCCGTGCTTCGTCGAGATGCGAATCGGGACCCCGGTGAGCGCGCCCGTCAGCTGCCCGTAGACGTCGGCGTGGACGAGGTGCGTGTGCAGGATCGTCGGCCGCGAGCGGCCGAGATAGCCGGCGATGCGGAAGAACGCGATCGGGTCGACGTCGGCCGCGAGCGGGATCGCGTCGAGCGGAATGCCGCGCGCGCGGAGCTCGCGCGCGAAGTCCCAGGCGCCGCGCTCGTGCTCGTGCAGCATCAGGAAGCGCACGTCCCAGCCGCGCTCCTTCAGCTCCGGCAGGAGGGACAGCAGATGCGCCTCGGAGCCCGAGATGCCCGCGACCTTCTGCAGGTGGAGGACGTTCATACGGCGGCCGCCAGAACGCCGTCGGCCCACGTGTCGACCGAGTGGCGCTGCGCGACGCGCTCGCGCAGCGTCCGCCCGATCTCCGCGCGCTCGGCCGCGCCGAGCGCGGCGAACCAGCGCAAGCGCTCGGCCAGGCTCTCGACGGAGCCGCGCTCGAAGAACAGCGGATAGCCGGCGAAGAGCTCGTCGAAGACCGGGTTCGACGCCAGCACAGGCAGGCACGCGGCGGCCGCCTCGTACACGACCTTGTCGGGCGCGCCGGCCTCCATGTTGTTGACGAGCACGTCCGAGCGGGCGAACAGCGCCGGTACCTCCGCGCGCGGAACGGCGTCGCCGAGCGGCACGCCGAGCCGCGCGAGCTCGTCGCGGTGGCGATGCTCGAGCTCGCTCAACGCGGCGCCGTGCAGCTCGAGCTCCACGCCGTCGACCTCGCGTGCAGCGCGCAGAATCGTCTCGATCCCCTTTGCAGGCGAGTAGCGCCCGAGCACCAACGCGCGCACGCGGCCGTGCTCGCTCCGATCGGCGCAGCCGAACTCGCTCACGTCGATACCGTGCCCGATTGCGCGCACCTTCGCGGACTCGAGCGGGAACGAGCGGCTGTCGACGCTGACGATCGCCGTTGCCAGGCGCTCCGCCGCCCGCAGCTGCGCCGAAGCCTTCCAGTGCGTGTACCAGAGCAGCAGCGGAATGCGGCGCGGCCGCACGAGCGGCGCTGCGAGCAGGACGTACACGGGGATCATGTGCGCGACGACCGCGTCACCCGGCAGCGCCCGCACGAGCTCGCGCTCGAACTGCATGAGCCGGCCCGGCCGCGTCGACGCCCCGAACGTGCGCACGTCGACGTTGTCCGGCAGGTCGGCGCCGTCGGCCGACTGTGCGAGCACGACGACCTCGTCGACCCGTGCAGCGAGAGCGCGGATCTTCGGGATCGTCGCCGCGAGCGCCGGATGGGCCGGATCGACCGCCTGCGTGAGGAAGATCAGCCGCTTCATCAGAAGAAGTCCGTATCGCCGAGCGTGAAGCGCCAGGCGCGCGGATCGGTGTCGAGCCGGCCGGCGAGCGCCTTGCCCATGAAGTGCAGCGTGCGCGGCGTCGGGACGAACCCGCAGGCGAGGTACGCGGCCTCCTGTCCGCGGGCCGGGACCGCGAAGACGAGCCGTGTGCCCGGCTTCACGCCGGCGATGCAGGCGCGCAGCAACGGCCGCGCCGGCCCGGCGAGGTCGGCGACGAGCGCGACGTCCCGGCCTCGATGCCGCTTGTGCCCGAGCACCGCATACCCCCCAGAGGCGCGAAACGCGACGTAGTCGCGCGGCGACTCCAGGTACCGCCAGTTGAGGTAGGCGGCGTCGCGGACGACGTGGTTCGGCCAGTCGGCCGCGGCGTCCCCCGAGTGATCGAATCCCGCGACCGCGGCGCCCGCCTTGCCTCCGAACGGCAGCGGCCGCATCCAGATGCGATAGCGCGAGATCTCGGTCCAACCCAGCGGCCCGAGGAAGAGCGGCGCAGTCGGCGCCGAGGCGAAAGCGAGCACGACGGCGACGCCTCGTTCCTGCGCTTCCTGCTCGTGCTTGCGCTCGAGCCCGACGAAGACGCCGCGTCCGCGCGCCGCCGGATCCGTCGTGGCGTGCACCGAGAACGACGCGGTCTGCGCTTCCCCCCCGAGCACCATGCGGTAGAGCGAGTGCGAGGCAACGCCGATCACGCGACCGTTGTCCCGCGCGACTGACATCAGCGACCCCGCCGGGTTGCGCGCGAACCACCAGTCGAACTCGTCGCCGCTGAGCGCGTCGTCGCCCCACGCGTCGTGCAGCAGGCGCAGGTAGTCGCCCCGCTGCGCCGGCACGTACGACGCCAGCTCGTACTCCATTACTTCGTGGAGGTGCCGAGCGCCGCGTTGAACAGGCGCCGCGCGTGCGTGCCCGTGACGGTGTCCTTGACGGAGATGAGATCGCACGCCCCGGCAAGCACGAGCTCGAACGTGCGCGGCGAGTACGGCTCGATGTTGTACCGGCGCAGCTGCAGCGGATCGGTCGACGGCGAGTTTGCTCCGGAGACGGCGGTGAAGGCGACGTCGTACCCGGCCTGGCGCACGAGGCTCAGGTGCACGAGCTTGTAGTGCGCCTCGGAGCCCTTGACGTACGAGAACGCGCGCACGGGCCGCCCCAGCCGTTCCTCCAGCCGGAACTTCGAGAGCGCGATCTCGCGTGCGGCCTCGTCCACCTCCAGGTCCGCGAGCGGGCGGTGAGAGATCCCGTGCGACTCGATGCGCACGCCGCGCCGCTCGAGCTCGACGAGCTCGTCCCAGTCGATCGTGCGGTTCAGGATCCCCTGCGCGGCCAGGTGCTCCTCGTGAGGCAGCGGCAGGGGGTCGCCGAGATAGCCGAGCGGGACGAACAGGACGCCCGGATAGCCGTACTTCTCGAGCACGCGCGCAGCGTTCTCCAGGTTGTCGTAGTAGCCGTCGTCGAAGGTGATCAAGACGGCGCGCGGCGGGAGCGCGTTGCCGTCGACGTAGTGCGCGAGCACCGCGTCGAGGTCGACCACCTCGTAGCCGAGCTGGCGCAGCTGGTCCATCTGCTCGTCGAACAGCGACACCGGCATCGTCAGCGGGTTGCCCGGAAGGTCGTTGACCTTGTGGTACATGAGCACGCGGAGGCTGCGGTCGCCGTTGCCGTTCGCGCCGATCGCCTGGGCCGTCTCGCCGATCGTGCGGTAGACCGAGTTCTTCAGCCGCTGCTTGATCCGCTCCGCACGCACCGGGCTAGCTTAGCCCCGCAATCCGCTCGACCAGGGCGCGCACACGGGACGCGAATTCCTCCGGCGAGCTCGTCCAGAAGCCGGCGCTCGCATGGGCTCCGGCCGACAGCCGCTGCGCCAGCTCGCGGTCGCCGAGGATGCGGACGATCGCGTCGGCGAGCGCCTGCGTGTCTCCCGGCTCGACGAGCAGGCCGTTCTGCTCGTCCGCGACGAGGTCCGGGATGCCGCCGACGCGCGTCGCGACGACCGGCCGTGCCCGGCAGAACGCCTCGACGAGCACGCGGCCCATTCCCTCGGAACGCGACGGCAGAACGAGCGCGGTCGCCTCGTCCAGCGCCTGCGACACGTCCGCCTGCGAGAGCCGCTCCTCCCAGGAGGTCTGCGCCGGCAGGTCGCGCAGCAGCTGCTCGACGGCGGGACGAAGCGTGCCCGCGCCGACGAGGCGCAGGTGGCCGTCAGAAATGCGCGGCGCGGCGAGACGCCACGCGTCGGCGAGGCCGTCGACGTTCTTGTAGCGCTCGAGCACGCCGACGAAGAGCATCCGCGGCTTGTCGGGCAGCGGCTGCGGCGGCGTCTGCAGGAAGGAGTCGAAGTCCATGTATGCGGGGAACTCGTCGGCCGGCTCGAGCCCCGTGTCGCGCACGAGTGAGGTCGTGTAGCCGGTGATCGTCCGGATCCCGTCGGCGTGCCGCAGCCCGGTCAGCGCGACGCGGTCGGCGACAGGGTTCAGCGCCGTGCGCAGCCGCGAGCCGTACAGGCGCGTCGGAGCGCGCCAGTCGCCGTGCATGTCGGCGATCACGGCCGTGTCCACGCGCGCGAGCCTCCGGCCTGCCAGCGCCGCCGCCGTCTCGTGCGCGCCCTGGGCGAGCACCGCGTGCGGACGGAAGTCGCGCAGCTCGCGGGCAATGCGCACGGGCAGCGCCGCGAAGAACGCCGGGCCGTCGAACGCGGGCAGGGCGCGGGCGAGATGAAAGTTCTCGTCGTGGCCGTTCCCGCCGGCGAGCACGCGGTACTCGAGCTCGCGGCCGACGGCGTCCCACTTCCGCTGCAGGCTCTCAGAGAGCGGCAGCTCCACACGCCGCGAGACGAACAGCACGCGCGGCTTCACGCGCGCGCGACCCGCAGCAGCGTCGCCTCGAGCTCGCCGAAGACGCGCTCGGGTGCGTACGCGGCGACGGACGACGCGGCGGCGGCCCGGAGTCGCTCACGCAGCGCGTCGTCGGCGAAGTAGCGCCGCACGGCCTCGGCGAGCGCACCGCTGTCGCCCGCCGGCACGAGCAGGCCGTTGACGCCGTCGCGCACGACCTCGCCGACGCCGCCCGCCTCCATCGCAAGCACCGGCGTGCCGACGGCGAGCGCCTCCACGACGGTGTGCGGGAAGTTCTCCCAGCTCGACGACAGAATCGACGCGTCGGCCGCGCGGAAGAGCTCGACGACGCGTTTTCGAGGCTGCGCTCCGAGGAATTCGACGCGGTC
The DNA here is from genome assembly GCA_046724095.1 of Actinomycetota bacterium. Classification (GTDB taxonomy): domain Bacteria; phylum Actinomycetota; class Thermoleophilia; order Gaiellales; family Gaiellaceae; genus 3-1-20CM-4-69-9. Next base: position 7,270 of record JBKOVW010000284.1, read on the forward strand.
GTCGATGCCGAGCTCGTGCGCGCGCTGCTCGAGGGGGCCGCGATCCGGCCCCTCACCCACGATCACGAGCTGCACGCCCTCGACGCTCGCGACGGCCTCGAGCGCGCGGCCGAGCGACTTCTGCGCCGTCAGCCGGCCCGCGAACACGAGCGTGTGTCCGTTGCGCGGCTCATCGCTCTCCGGCAGATCGGCCGGCACCGGATTCGGCAGGACGCTGACGCGCTCCGGCGGAATTCCCCAGCCGAGCACGAGCTTCCGCAGGTACGCGCTCGGGCAGTAGACGTAGGCGGCGCGCCGGAGCTCGAAGTTGCGCGCACGGCGCAGGACGAACCCGAGCGGCCCGCCGCCGCCGGCCTGGAACTGGTCGACGTCGCCCTCCACGAGCCCGCTGCGGCGCGACCGCTCGAAGGCGGGGTCGGCGGTGAGCTTGACCACGTACGGGCGGCGGGCGGCGAGCGCGCCCGCGGAGCTGCGCCCGAACATCCCTGTCGTGTAGACGACGTCCGCGCGACGCGCTCGCGAGCGCACGAGCGCGGCGCCGCGCGCGTGGCGTACGCCGACCGGCAGCGAGCGCGAGACCCAGCGCACGCTGTACGCCTCCGGGGCAGGTGCGCGCTCGGCGGTCGTGACGACCTCGACGTCATGGCCGCGGCCTGCGAGGAAGCGCGCGACGTCGGGCGCGTGGCTCGCCGGCCCGCCGACGTCGGGCGGCCAGATGCCCGAGACGATCAGCACCCTCACGGCAGCGCCGCCTCGGCGAACGTCGTCCCGGCCGGCGCGGGCTCGCGCCGGATGCGCAGGAACAGGAGCGTCCAGTAGATGCAGAACGCGATGCTCGACACGAGCACGGCCGAGGCCGCGCCCGTCGCGCCCCATTCCTTGCCCAGGACCGCCACGAGCGGGATCAGGACGATCAGCTCGACGCCGTGCGTCCAGATACGCAACGACGGCCGCCCGATCGAGACGGGAAACGATTTCGTCCAGCCGTAGACCATCCGCAGCGCGCCCGCGACGATGACGATGCGCGTCGCGTCGACGGCGCCGACGTTCTTCGCCGAGAACAGCAGCTTTGCCAGCTCCGGCGTGAAGACGAGCAGCGGCGGCAGGATCACGACTGCGAGCCCGGCCATGCCGAGCATGTAGCGGCGGATGCCCGCGAAAACCGCGTCACGCGTCCCCCGCTCCCAGTCGCGGGTCTGCTCGGTGAGCAGGATGAGCCGCGCCGGCGCCGAGACGACGGCGAACGCCTGCTGCGGCGACATCGCCGCACGGAAGTAGGCGACCTCCCTCGTCGTCGACACGCGGCCGAGCACGAGCAGC
>JBKOVW010000249.1:0-10409 GCA_046724095.1 Actinomycetota bacterium
TTCACAGGCCGTGTCGTCGACGCGGACGAGGCGCTGCGCATCGGCCTCGTCAACGGGGTGCAAGATCCGGTGCTCGACAAAGCGCGCGAGACGGCGGCGCTGCTCGCCTCGAAGAGCCCGGTGGCGATTCGAATCATGAAAGAGCTCGCAAATCGGGCGCTCGGCGGCGACCACGGCGCTAATCTCCGGGCGGAGGGAGAGATGTTCGGCGAGCTGTTCGCGAGCGGGGACGCGAAGGAAGGCCTGACGGCCTTCGTCGAGAAGCGCGAGCCCGTCTTCAAGGGCACGTGACGGCGAGGCTCGCCCTCCTGGTTGTCGCGGCGCTCGTGGCTGCCGGGAGCGCCGGGGCGACCATTCCACCGCCGCCGCCGCAGGTCGACCCGGTCCCGACGATCTCGATCGCCGACGCGACGACGCACGAGACGAACGTCGACACGGACGCAGTCCTCGACGTCACGCTCTCCAGGCCGAGCGGCGACCCGGTCGCCGTCAGCTGGGCCACGAGCGACGGCACGGCGGACTCGACGGACTACGTTCCGGCGTCCGGCACGCTGACGTTCGCACCCGGGCAGACGACGGCGCACGTCGTGGTGCTGATCAAGGGCGACGCGCTCGACGAGCCCGACGAGACCGTCTTCGTGCAGCTCTCCGGCGCGAAGTACGCGACCATCGACCGTGGCCGCGCAGCGTTGACGATCGTGGACGACGATCCGGCTCCGCTGCGGCTGCTGGACGCCTTCGTCGATGCGCGCTGGAGCGTCCACCGCACGTACACGAAGGTGACGAGGTTCGTCATCCACCGGCCCGACCGGACGGCGGTCACCGTTCGGTGCCGTGGCGGTGGCTGTCCTGTGCGAGTCGGCGCGAAGCTACGGCCCGGCGCACTCGTCGACGTGCGCATCGAGGCGAACTACCAGCCTCTGATCGGCCGGGTCTACCAGTATCGAATCCGGGCGGGCAAGCCGCCCCGCCTCAGCGCGCTGTGCCTGCCGCCGGGCGCGGTCTCGCCACGGCCCTGCTGAGCTAGCCGAGCTGGATCAGCGCCGACGTGAGCGCACCGTCGTCGGCGCGCTGAGCCTTCAGGGTGGCGGGGGCCGGCTGCGTCCAGACGACCACCTTCTGGCCCCTCGTCGCGAGCGTGACGCTGGCGACCGTCCGCAGCGTCGGCGCGATCGTCTGTACGAGCGCAGTCGGAGGCACCGTCACCGCGACCGGACGGTTCAGCTTCGTCAGCGTCAGTCCGGACGGCCACGCCTGCGACGTCGCGACGTTCACGACGAGCCGGTCGGACGTCGCCGACGCGACCGTCCCGCTCAGCGTGAGCGAGAACGGCGCGCCCGCCTTCGCCGCGAACAGCAGCTTGTACGCCTTCTGCAGATACGGATACGGGCTGACGGCGTGACCTCCGCCCGGATGCACCTCGAAGTGGAGGTGCGACGCAAGGCCGTTCGCGTCGCCGGAGTCGCCGACGTAGGCGATCTGCTGTCCGGCCTGCACGCGCGCGCCGTTGCTCACCGTGTACGCGGTCCCCTTCACGCACTTGCCGCGGTTGTCGTTCTTGAGCGTCAGGTCGTTGTTGAGGTGGATGTAGTAGTAGACCGTCCCGCTCAGGCCGTACAGATAGAGCATGCACCCCGCGCCTTTCGACGTCGTCCAGTACTTGACGGTGCCGGCCTCGGCGGCGACGGCAGGCGACCGCTTCGCGGACATCAGATCGTTGCCCTGATGCGCGCCGCCGGATCGCGGCGCGCCGAAGTCGTCGACGTACTGCACCTGCCCGACGACCGGGAAGACGATGTGGTCGGGCACCTTCGGCGCGGCGGCACGAGCCGTCCCTGCGACGAGGCCGAGTGTCACGGCGAGGAAAAGAAACCCTCGGGCTGTCGTCCGGTGGCGTCTCATGACGAGAACGGGCGCTCCGGTTCGCGTCCGAAGGGCTGCAGCCTAGCAGGGTCTTCGGTGCGTCTCTTCGCGGCGACCCGACGCAGTTAGTCAAGACGGGCACGCGGGCCAAGCCCGCGTGCCCTCGAAGCGGCACCGCAAGCGGTGCCTCGGGCGTAGCAGCGTAGGCGGCTCAGTAAAGTGCGCCCGGCATGAAGATCGCCGTCTGCGTGAAGCAGGTCCCCGAAGGGAGCCGCCGGATCGATCCGGAGACGAAGCGGCTCGACCGGTCCGGTGAGGGGGCGCTCAACCCTTTTGACGCGAACGCAGTCGAGGAGGCCCTGCGCCTGAAAGACGCCGGCGGCGAAGGTGAGGTCGTGCTCGTCTCGCTGGGGCCGCCGAAGGCGCAGGACGCGCTCCGCAAGGCGCTCGCGATGGGTGCTGATCGTGCGGTGCTCGTGTCGGACGACGGGGCGGCCGGGGCGGACCTCGTGGCGACGAGCAGCGCGCTCGCCAAGGCGCTGGAACGTGAGAGCGCCGACCTGATCCTCTTCGGTCAGCAGGCGAACGACTCCGACGGCGCCGTCCTCTGGGCAGCGGTCGCGGATCGTCTGCGGCTTCCGGTCGTGTCGCAGGCCGCCGAGGTGACGCACGCGGACGGCAAGCTGACCGTCAAGCGCCAGACGGAGTTCGGCTACGACGTGATCGAGGTGCCGACGCCGGCGATCATTGCCGTCTCGGACGCGATCAACGAGCCGCGCTACCCGTCGCTGAAGGGGATCATGGGCGCGAAGTCCAAGCCGCAGGAGACGGTCTCGCTTGCGGATCTCGGCGTGGACGGGCTCGAGTCGCGCACTGAGGTGTACGCGCTGAACGATCCGCCCGCGCGCGGGGAGTCGAAGAAGGTCGAGGACGACGGCAACGCGGCGCAGGCGGTCCTCGATTTCCTCGCCGAGAAGAGACTCGTTTGAGCACGCTCGTCTTCCTCGAGCATCACGGCGACGAGCTGCTGAAGTCGTCGCTCGGCGTGCTCTCGAAGGCCGCGTCGCTCGGCGACGACGTCGCGGGCGTCGTGATCGGCTCGAACGTGCGTGGGCTCGCCGACGGCGCGGGCAAATACGGGGCCGCGAAGGTGTACGTGGCCGACGACGCGCAGCTCGAGGCGCCGCTACCGCAACCGCGCGTCGACGTCCTGGCCCAGCTGGTGCGCGACCAGAACATCGACACCGTCCTGTTCGCGAACTCAGTGCTCGCGGCCGACGTCGCGGCCGGGCTCGCCGCGAGACTCGATGCCGGCCTCAACTGGGACCTCGTCGACCTCGTCCAGCAGGACGGCAAGCTCGTCGGCAAGCGCCCGGCGCTCCAGGACTCCGTCTACGCCGACGTCGGCTGGACGTCGGAGCCCCGGCTCGCGCTCTTCCGCTCCGGCTCGTTCGACCCGAGCGAGACCGGCGGCAGCGCGGAAGTCGAGGACGTGCAGGTCTCGCTCGAGGACTTCTCGACGGGCGCGCGCATGGTCGACCAGGCGCACGAGGAGAGCTCCGGTCCGTCGATCGAGGACGCCGAGGTGATCGTCGCCGGCGGCCGCGGGCTCGGTGGCCCGGAGAACTTCACGCTCGTCGAGGAGCTCGCCAAGGCGCTCGGGGGCGCGGTCGGCGCAACGCGTGCGGTCGTCGACGCAGGCTGGTACCCGTATTCCACGCAGGTCGGCCAGACGGGGAAGACCGTGTCGCCCAAGCTCTACATCGCGTGCGGCATCTCCGGCGCGATCCAGCACAAGGTCGGAATGCAGTCGTCCGGCGTGATCGTCGCGATCAACAAGGACCCGAACGCGCCGATCTTCGAGTTCGCCGATCTGGGCGTCGTCGGCGACGTCCACGAGGTCGTGCCGAAGCTGACCGAGCTCGTGCGCGCCCGCAAAGGCTCGTGAAGCCCGCCGACTACGCCCCGCCGTTCGACCCGCGCGACTACGTCGCCCCGCCGAGCGATCCACAGGACGAAAGGATCGAGGTCGGGATCCTCATCGTCGGCGCCGGCCCCGCCGGGCTCGGGTGCGCAATCCGTCTCGGCCAGCTGCTCGAGGACGCGCCCGAGCTGCGCGAGCGGCTCGGCGAGGTGCCGGTCGCCGTCGTCGAGAAGGGCAAGCAGCCCGGCTCGCACCTGCTTTCGGGCGCCGTCGTCAACCCGCGCGCGCTCCGCCGCCTGTTCAAGGGGCGCAAGCGCATCGACGAGATGCCGTTCCACGGCCCCGTCGAGCACGAGTCCGTGTACTACCTCACGCCGAGGCGCGCGCTGCGCATCCCGACGCCGCCGACGATGAAGAACGACGGCAACTACGTCGCGTCGCTGTCGCAGTTCGGCCGCTGGCTCGCGGAGCAGGCCGAGGCCGGCGGCGCGATGATCCTCCCTGAGACGCCGGCGGCGAAGCTGCTCGCGGCCGACGGGCGCGTGCGCGGCGTGCGCACGGGCGACAAGGGACGCGGCCGTGACGGCGAGCCGCTCGGGAACTTCGAGCCCGGGGCCGACATCGTCGCGCGGGTGACGGTCCTCGCCGAGGGGACGCAGGGGCATCTGACCGGCGTCGCCCTCAACCGCTTCGGCCTCGCCGGCGAGAACCCGCAGGTGTGGGCGCTCGGCGTGAAGGAGGTGTGGAAGGTCGCGCGGCCGCTCGACCGCGTCATCCACACCATGGGCTGGCCGCTTCGAGCGGCGTCGAAGTACCGGGAGTTCGGCGGCTCGTTCATCTACCCGATGGGCCAGGACATGGTCACGCTCGGAATGGTCGTCGGGCTCGACTACCGCGACGTCGAGTTGTCCGTGCACGACTTGTTGCAGGAGCTGAAGACGCATCCGCTCGTCCGCAAGCTGCTCGACGGCGGCGAGCGCGTCGCGTGGGGCGCGAAGACGATCCCGGAAGGCGGGTTCCTCTCGCTGCCGAAGCAGCTGCACGCGCCGGGCCTGCTGATCTGCGGCGACGGCGCCGGCCTGGTGAACGTGCCGGCGCTGAAGGGGATCCACTACGCGATCGAGTCCGGTTCCCTGGCTGCGGAGGCGGCGTTCGCCGCGCTGCAACGCGGGCAGACGCCGTCGACGCCGGGGGCGCTCGCCGTGTACGACGAGGCGCTGCGGCAGAGCTTCGTGTGGAAGGACCTGCGGGAGGTGCGCAACATGCGGCAGGCGTTCGGCCGCGGCTTCTGGCTCGGCGGCGCGCTCGCAGGGGCGATGACGGCGAGTAAGGGCCACTTCCCGCCCGGCAACTCGCGCACCGAGCGCGACAGCGAGCAGGAGCTGACGCGCACCGACCGCGCGCAGAGTTACCCGGCGCCCGACGGAAAGCTCACGTTCGACAAGCTCTCGTCGGTGTTCGCGTCGGGCAACAAGACGCGCGACGACCAGCCCAGCCACATCGTCATCCGCCGCGACGTGCCGCCCGAGCTCGCGCGGATGTGGGAGCGCATGTGCCCCGCGGAGGTCTACGAGGCGACCGGCGACGGTGTCGAGGTGACGCCGTCGAACTGCGTCCAGTGCGGCGCGATCACCGCCAAGGGCGGCCGGCTGACGCCCCCCGAAGGCGGCAGCGGGCCCGAGTACACGCAAACGTGATCTCGCTCGACGACGTCCACCGCGCGCGCGAGCGGATCGGCGACCGGCTGCACCGCACACCGCTGCTCAGCTCCGCGACGCTCTCGGACCAGGTGGGCGCGGACGTGCGCTTCAAGGCCGAGCTGCTGCAGCGCACCGGATCTTTCAAGCCGCGGGGCGTCCTGAACAAGCTGGCGACGCTGACCGACGAGGAGAAGCGGCGCGGCGTGATCTCGATCTCCGCCGGAAACCACGCGCAGGCGCTCGCGTACGCGTCGGGCGTGGAGGGCATCGACGCGCTCGTCGTCATGTGGCAGACCGCCAGCCCGATGAAGATCGCGGCGGCACGCGACTACGGCGCGACGATCGACACCGAGGCTCCGGACATCCCCGCCGCGTTCGACCGCCTGGAGGAGCTGATCGAGTCGACGGGACGGACGCTCGTCCACCCCTACGACGACCCGCTCGTGATGGCCGGCCAGGGAACGGTGGGCGTCGAGATGCTCGAGGATGCGCCTGAAGCGGACGTGGTGCTCGTGCAGGTGGGCGGCGGCGGGCTCGTCTCCGGGATCGCCACGGCGGTGAAGGGGATGAAGCCCGACGCGAGGGTCGTCGCCGTCGAGCCGGAGCGCTCGCCGGCGCTCCACGAGAGCCTGAAGGCGGGCGAGCCGGTGACCGTGGAGGCGAAGTCGATCGCCGACGGTCTCAACGGGCCCTACGCGGGCGCCAACTGCGTGCGCGCCTGCACCGAGCTCGGCGTCGAGTCGGTGCTCGTGACCGAGGACGCCCTCCGCGAGGCTTTCGGCTTCATGTACGGCCGGATGAAGCTGGCCTGCGAGGTGGCAGGCGCCGCCACAGCGGCCGCGCTCATGGCCGGAGCGGTCGAGCTCGAGCCCGGCCAGACGGTCGCCGCGGTCGTCTCGGGGGGCAACGTCGCACCCAAAACAGCCGCTGCTATCCTGGCTTCAGAACAATGAAAACCGGAATTCATCCCGAATATGTCCTCGCGACCGTGACGTGCTCCTGCGGGAACACGTTCCAGACGCGATCCACGAAGCCCGAGCTCCATGTTGAGATCTGCTCGAACTGTCATCCGTTCTATACGGGCAAGCAAAAGCTCGTCGATACGGGCGGCCGGGTCGAGCGGTTCCAGCGCCGGCTGGAGAAGGCCGGCGGCGCCCGCCGCGGCTAGCGCGACAACCTCATGACAACAGTAGGCGGCCAGGCCGTGCTGGAAGGCGTCATGATGCGCGGCCCTTCGAACTGGTCGGTGGCGGTGCGGAAGCCGGACGGCGAGATCGCGCACGTGAACCAGCCGATCGCCTCGCCGATGGCGCGGCATCGGATCTGGCGGCTGCCGGTGATCCGAGGCGTGGTCGCGCTCGGCGAGTCGCTGTCGATCGGCTTTCGCGCGCTCGCGATCTCGGCGAACTACGCGGCGCAGCAGGAGGGCGAAGAAGGCGAGGCGATCGAGACCGAGCTGACGCGCGGGCAGCTGTTCTTCGCGTTCGCGATCGCGATCGGCTTCGCCGTGCTGCTCTTCAAGGTCTCTCCGGCGCTGATCACGGACTGGATCGGAATCGACGCCGGGTGGTTCGTGATCGTCGAGGGCATGATTCGCGTCGGCATCTTCATCGCGTACCTGACCCTGATCTCGCTCTTCCCAGACCTGCGGCGCGTGTTCCAGTACCACGCCGCGGAGCACAAGGCGATCAACGCGTACGAGGCGGGGGAGGAGCTCGAGCCGGAGAAGGTGCAGCGGTTCAGCCTCATCCACCCGCGCTGCGGCACCGCCTTCCTGCTCTGGGTGATGGTGATCGCGATCTTCGTGTTCGCGTTCTTCGGCCGGCCGCACTGGTACTGGCTGATCGCGACGCGCATCTTGCTGCTGCCCGTGATCGCAGGCCTCGCGTACGAGCTGATCCGCTTCGCCGGCAAGCACCAGCGCAATCGCATCCTGATGACGCTGCTGGCTCCGGGCCTCTGGCTGCAGCGGCTCACGACGCGCCAGCCGTCGCTCGACCAGATCGAGGTGTCGATCCGCGCGCTCAAGGAAGTCCTCGCGCTCGAGGGGACGTATGACCCGAACGAGCGCAAAGTGGAGGTCATGGCATAGGCCGCGCAAGAGCTGCGCTCTTGCGCGGGTCTTGAAGTACGCCGCTTTCGCGGGGAACGTGCGCGGGCTGAGCCCGCGCACTCCTCGGGGATCGGCGCTTGTGGTCGTCCGCTTGCGTCGGCGCTTCGGCGTCGACGCAAGCGTGAGTTCGGCCTGCGGTTAGACCGGCTTCGCCGGGTCTAACCTCCGGCCCTTTGCGGCTGCGTGGTTCGCGCGCTTCATGCACGTAAGAAATCGCCTCTCCTCCGACACGAACTGTGTGTCAAGCGAGAGGAGGTTGGAAATGTCGGACGATCGTGTGCGTGACGCGGCCTATCAGGCGTTCCTTCTGCTGCGGATCGGGTTCACCGCGGCGCCGATCTTGTTCGGGATCGACAAGTTCTTCAACTGGACGGTGCACTGGCCCGACTACCTCGCGGGGTGGATCAACAACATCGCGCCCGGAAGCGGGCAGGACTTCATGTACTTCGTCGGGGCCGTTGAGATCGTCGCCGGCCTCACGGTGGCCCTCGCGCCGGTGATCGGCGCGCCGCTCGTCGCTGCCTGGCTCGGCGGCATCGTCATCAACCTGCTGACCAAGAATCCGCCGGAGTACTACGACATCGCGCTGCGCGACTTCGGGCTGCTGCTCGGGGCGCTGACGCTGACCCGCCTCGCGTTTGCGTTCCGCGGCGAAGGCGTCCGGGTGGCGCGGGAAGGTCGCCATGCGGCGAGCGAACGTGACTTCGTGGCGGCGTGATCGCCTCGTCGAGGCGGGATTCGACTTGCCGCTGGCACTGCGCCTCGCGCGCGATCCGCGCTACGACCTGCACGCGTTGATCGAGCTCGTGGAGCACGGATGTCAGCCGGAGCTCGCGCTCCGCATCCTCGCTCCGATCGAGGAGGGAACCGCAGCGTGACCGGGCGCTGACGGCATACGCTTCGACAGTGCCGCGGGTCCAGCGCGAGGCGAGCGTCACCTGGGAGGGCAACGTGGCGCGGGGGAGCGGCGCGATCAGCGCCGCCACCGGCGCCTTCTCGGAGCTGCCCTACTCGCTGGCGTCGCGTGTCGAGAAGCCGGCCGGCAAGACCAGCCCGGAGGAGCTGCTCGCCGCAGCGCATGCAGCGTGCTACGCGATGTCGCTCGCGGGTGAGCTCGCGGGCGCCGGGACCGCCGCCGATCACCTCGACGTCCACGCGACCGTGACGCTCGACCAGGTCGAGGACGGATCGCATCGGATCGTCGCCTCGGAGCTTCTCGCGCGCGCGCGTGTAAAAGAGATCGACGCGGACACCCTGAACCGGTTGGCCGCGGACGCCGGCGAGGGCTGTCCGTTCACGAAGCTGATCGAGCCCAGCGCGACCGTGACCGTCAACGCGACCCTGGAGGGAGAATCGGATGGCGACTGATCGCACCGCGGAAGTGACCTGGCACGGCGACCTGATGAGCGGCAGCGGCCGCGTCGACTCCGTCACGAGCGGCGCGATCGGCGGCCTCGACGTCGACTGGCGCGCGCGCTCGGAGGACGCCGAGTCGAAGACGAGCCCCGAGGAGCTGATCGCCGCGGCGGAGGCGAGCTGTTTCTCGATGGCCCTCTCGAACGGGCTGGCGCAGGCCGGCCACACGGCGGAGGAGCTGAAGACCTCCGTCACCGTCACCTTCCAACCGGGCGAAGGGATCACGAAGATGGCCCTGCAAGTGGCGGGAAACGTGCCAGGCATGAGCCAGGACGATTTCCGACAGGCCGCCGAGACGGCGAAGGAGAATTGCCCCGTCTCGAAGGCCCTCGCAGGCGTCCCCGAGATCACGCTCGACGCCCGGCTACAGGGCTAATCTGAGCCGGCTATGGCCGGCAACATCGAGCAACTCGTCGACGAGCTGGAACGCTCGTACCAGGAAGCGCAGGAGCGAATGTCCGACCCTGCCGTCTACAACGACCACCGCGAAGCGGCGGCGGCCGGACGGCGTCTGAAGGAGCTCGAGGGCCCGCACAAGCTCGCACTGGAATGGCGGCAGGTGCACGCCGACCTCGCCGAGGCGCGCGGCGACGGCGTTCTCCGCGAGCTCGTTCCCGAGCTCGAGGAGCGCAGCAGCGCGCTCGAGGAGGAGCTACGCGTTGCGCTCGCTCCGACCGACCCGGCAGACAGCAAGGACGTGATCGTCGAGATCAGGCAGGGGGTCGGCGGCGACGAGGCCGCGATCTGGGCGGGCGATCTCTACCGCGCCCTGACGCGGTACGCGGAGCGGCGCGGCTTCAAGGTCGAGCAGCTCGGCTCGAGCCCGAACGACGCGGGCGGCTACAAGGAGGTCACGTTCGCGATCAGCGGCGACCGCGCGTACTCCGTCTTCAAGTGGGAGGGCGGGACGCATCGCGTGCAGCGCGTGCCGGAGACCGAGTCGCAGGGACGGATCCACACCTCGACCGCGACCGTCGCGGTCATGCCCGAGGCGGAGGAGGTCGAGGTCGAGATCGATCCGAACGAGCTCAAGGTCGACGTATACCGCTCGACCGGCCCCGGAGGGCAGAGCGTGAACACCACGGACTCCGCCGTCCGCATCACCCATCTCCCGACCGGGCTCGTCGTGTCGATGCAGGACGAGAAGAGCCAGCTGCAAAACCGCCAGAAGGCAGTGCGTGTCCTGCGCGCGCGGCTCTACGAGCTCGAGCGCGAGAAGCAGCAGGCCGAGCTCGACGCCACCCGGCGCTCGCAGATCGGCTCGGGCGAGCGCGCGGAGAAGATCCGGACCTACAACTTCCCCGAGAACCGGATCACCGATCACCGCATCAAGCTCACGACGCACCAGCTCGACCGTGTGCTCCAGGGAGAGCTCGACGAGTTCACCGAGGCG
>JBKOVW010000242.1:0-1776 GCA_046724095.1 Actinomycetota bacterium
CAGCTTCGAGACCGCCCGGCCGCTCTAGGCTCCCGCTATGGTGATCTGCCCGAACTGCGGGCAGGAGAATCCCGACATCGCGCGGTTCTGTCTCGCGTGCGCGACGTCGCTCGCTCCCGCGCCCGTTGTGCGAGAAGAGCGCAAGATCGTCACCGTTCTTTTCGCCGATCTCGTGGGCTTCACCTCGCGCGCCGAGCGGTTGGATCCGGAAGCTGTCCGAGCGTTTCTTGCTCCTTACCACGCGCGGCTCCGTACCGAGCTCGAGCGGTTCGGCGGCACCGTCGAAAAGTTCATCGGCGACGCGGTCATGGCGATCTTCGGCGCTCCGGTTGCCCGGGAGGATGACCCCGAGCGCGCCGTCCGGGCCGCACTCGCGATCCGAGACTGGGTGCGCGGGGACGAGGAACTGCAGGTGCGCGTCGGCGTCAACACCGGCGAGGCGCTGGTCGCCCTCACCGCCCGGCCGGAAGCGGGCGAGGGAATGGCTCTGGGCGACGTCGTCAACACGGCGCAACGTCTGGAGTCGATGGCTCCGGCGAACAGTGTCCTCGTCGGGGAACGAACCTTCAGCGCGACGTCCCAGGCAATCGAATACCAAGAAGTAGAGCCGATCCTGGTCAAGGGGAAGGCCCAGCCGGTGAAAGCATGGGAGCCGATCGCCCTTCGAAGCGACGTCGACGGTGTGGGCCTCTACGGAACGCCGCTCGTGGGACGCCGGCGAGAGCTCGATTCACTCCAGGCAGCACTGTCGGACGTTCACGGCCAACGCACGGCGCGGTTGGTGACGCTGACTGCGCCGCCCGGCGTCGGCAAATCGCGGTTGCTGCACGAGTTCAGGGAGCGGGCGGCCCATGTCACGTGGCGCCAGGGTCGCTGCGTTCCGTACGGCGCAGGCGTGACGTTCTGGGCACTGGGCGAGATCGTCAAGACACACGCGGGGATCCTCGAGGCCGATTCCGCCTCAGACGCTATGGAGAAACTGCGCGCGACAGTCGGCGAGGTGCTTCGCGACGATCAGGAGGCCGAATGGGTAGAGGGTCACCTTCGTCCCCTCGTCGGTCTTGCAAGCAGCAACGGCGCATGGCAGGACCGCCGGTCCGAAGCCTTCTTCGCTTGGCGACGCTTTCTCGAGGCGCTCGCCGGCGTGCGCCCATTGGTGCTGGTCTTCGAGGACCTGCACTGGGCTGACGGGGATCTGCTCGACTTCATTGAGCACCTGCTGGAATGGGCCAACGAGGTTCCGGTCCTCCTCGTCTGCACAGCGCGGCCGGAATTGCTCGAGACGCGACCTGGCTGGGGTGCCAACAAACCGAACAGCTCGATGCTCGCGCTCTCGACCCTTCGTGACGAGGATGTCGGAGAGATCGTCTCCATGTTGCTCGGCTCGACGCCGCTGTCGCCGGAGACGCGCGCAGCGCTGCTCGCGCAGGCAGCCGGCAATCCGCTCTACGCGGAGCAGTACACGAGGTTGTTTCTCGAGCTGGGCCGAGTCGACGAGTCGCAGCCGGCGACGCTGCAGGGGCTGATCGCTGCACGCCTCGACGCCCTCTCGGCAACCGACAAGGAGCTACTCCAGTCCGCCGCAGTGATCGGCAAGGTCTTCTGGACGGGCAACCTCACGGCTGTTGTCGCTCTCGATCGCTGGTCAGTCGAGGAACGTCTCCGCGCGCTCGAGCGCAAGGAGCTCGTAGCGCGATCGCAAGCGTCCTCGATCGCCGGCGACAGCCAGTGGACCTTCGGACACATCCTCATCCGAGACGTTGCGTATGGCCAGAT
>JBKOVW010000300.1:0-6964 GCA_046724095.1 Actinomycetota bacterium
GAGCTGCACGCGCTCCTCGAGCGCCACCTTCGCCTTACCGGCTCGACGCTCGCGGCCGAGCTGCTCGAGCACTGGGAGAGGAGCTCAGCGCTCTTCTGGCACGTCCTGCCGCGTGTGAGTGCGGAGGGCGCCGCTCAAGACGGCGTCCTCAAGACCGCGTCAGCCTGAAGCCGGCTCCGGCGCAACCGCTGCGGGAACGGTCGTAGGGGCCGGACGCGCATGGGCGTGCGGGAGGCCGAGATGACCGTGCGCCTCCGTCCCGTAGCCGCCGGGAACCGGGATGTAGAACTCGGGATAGCCCCACATGCCGTGCTCGGAGACATCGAGACCTGCCGTCTCAGTCTCCGGCTCGACGCGGATTCCCCAGAGCGCCTTCATGACCCAGAGCGTCGTGAACGACGCTGTGAACGTGAACGCGCCGACGGCGACGAGGCCGAGCGCCTGCACGCCGAGCTGGTGGAACGAGCCGGTGTACACGAGCCCGCCCGTCCCGGTCGCGAGATTCGCCGCCAACGCCGGCACCGCGAACAACCCGGTCGCGAGCGTGCCCCATACGCCCGACATCCCGTGCACCGCAACCGCGCCGATCGGGTCGTCGATGCCGATTCGCTCCACCCACAGCACTCCGACGACCGCGATGAAGCCGGAGACGAGGCCGATCACGACCGCCGCCCAGGGGGCGACGAAGCCCGAGGCTGCCGTGATCGCGACGAGCGCGGCGAGCACGCCGTTCAGCATCATCGACACGTCGGGCTTCCGCAGGATCGCCCAGGCGCTGAGGATGCCGCCGAGCGCGCCGGCCGCCGCCGCGAGGTTCGTCGTGAGCGCGACGTAGCCGAAGTAGCCGAGCTTGTCGCCGGTGATGACGGCGAGCGTCGAGCCGGGGTTGAAGCCGAACCAGCCGAACCAGAGGATGAGCGTGCCGAGCACGGCGTACGGCATGTTGTGGCCGGGGATCGGGTTGGCGCGGCCGTCCTTGCCGAACTTGCCGATGCGAGGGCCGAGCAGCAGCGCGCCGGCGAGCGCCGCGAGCGCGCCCTGATAGTGGACGACGGTCGAGCCGGCGAAGTCCTGCATCCCGAGACCGAACAGCCAGCCGCCGGAGTGCCAGATCCAGTGCGACGTGACCGAGTAGATGAGCGTGAAGCAGACGCCGAAGGCGAAGTAGACCCAGAGCTTCGCGCGCTCGGCCATCGCGCCCCACACGATCGCGAGAGAGACCCCGGCGAACACGACCTCGAACAGGTACGCGCCCGCGCCGGGAATCGTCGTGAAGAACGAATACGGCGCCGCGCCGACCGAAAGCAGTGCGTCGGTCGACGGGAAGAACCCGTGCGTTCCGATCACCGCGTTGCCGTCGCCGAACGCGATCCCGAAGCCGACCGCCCAGTAGACGAGCGAGGCGATCCCGAAGATGAGGACGTTCTTCCCGGCGATGTGCGCCGCGTTCTTCATCCGTGTCAGGCCCGCCTCGAGGAACGCGAACCCCGCCTGCATGAACATCACGAGCACGGCCGCGACGACCACCCAGAGGGTGTTCGCGGCGATCAGCAGGTCGGTCGTCTTCATCCGACCTCGAGCTCCTCGAGCCGGATCCCCGTCCGGTTGTGCGTGACGTTGTCGACGCGGCTCGTCCAGACGAGCCCGTCGCCGGACTCGTTGCCGCTCCGCGCCGCGTCCGCGATCGCGGCCACGACGGCCGGCGCGATCCCGTCCTCGACGACGAAGGTGAGCAGCGCCTTCGGCAGGAAGCGCGACTCGAAGACGCGTCCGCGGTACTCGTGGGTGACGCCGCGCTGGCGCCCGTGCCCGATCGCCTCGACGACCGTCACTCCGACGTGACCCGTCTCGTGCTCGACCGCGTCGATGACCGTCTCGACGCGCTCGCGGATGACGACGGCCTCGACCTTGATCACAGGCGCCTTTCGAGGAAGATCGTGTCGCGCCAGATGCCGTCCCGCTTCGCAATGCGCTCGCGGAAGCCGACGACGCGGAAGCCGCAACGCTCGTGCAGCGCGAGCGACGCACCGTTCTCGGGAAAGATCGAGGTCTGGATCATCCAGATGCCGGCCGCGCGCGCTCCGTCGACCAGGGCCGCCAGGAGCTCTCGGCCGATGCCCCGGCCCTGCGCGTGCCGCGCGACGTACACGCTGTTCTCGACGACGCCCGAATAGCACCGGCGCTTCGACGCGGGACACAGCGCCGCCCAGCCGACTACCTCGTCGAACACGTCGGCGACGAGGCGGTGGCCGGGGAGATGGGCGGCGTCCCACGCCTCCCAGGACGGCAGCTCCGTCTCGAACGTGGCGAGGCCGTTGCGCATCCCGTCCCAGTAGATGTCGGCGACCGCCGACCAGTCGTCGGGGAGGAGAGCCCGAATCGTGACGGTCGGCGGCGCCGTGACGAGCATCTGCGGATCAGCAGTCGTAGTAGAGGGCGAACTCGGCCGGGTGCGGGCGCAGCCGCACGACATCCGTCTCGTTCTCCCGCTTGTAGGCGATCCAGGTTCGGATCAGGTCCTCGCTGAAGACGCCGCCCGCGGTCAGGAACTCGTGGTCGGTCTCCAGCGCGTCGAGCGCCTCGTCGAGCGACCCGGGCACCTGCACGACGCCGCGGTCCTCCTCGAAGAGATCCCAGTCGGCCGGCTCGCCTGCGTCGAGCCCCTTCTCGATCCCGTCGATGCCGGCCATCAGCATCGCCGCGAACGCGAGGTAGGGGTTCGCCGACGCATCGGGGCAGCGGAACTCGATCCGCTTCGCCTTCGGCGAGTCCGAGTACATCGGGATGCGGATGCACGCGCTGCGGTTTCGCTGCGAGTACACGAGGTTGACGGGCGCCTCGTAGCCGGGGACGAGCCTGCGGTACGAGTTCGTCGTCGGAGCGCAGAACGCGAGCAGCGCCGGGGCATGCGCGAGCAGGCCGCCGACGTACGCGCGGGCGAGCTGCGAGAGCCCGGCGTAGCCGGACTTGTCCGCCATCAGCGGCGTGCCCTCCTTCCAGAGGGACTGATGCGTGTGCATGCCGGAGCCGTTGTCGCCGAAGATCGGCTTCGGCATGAACGTCACGCTCTTGCCCGCGGCACGCGCGACGTTCTTGACGACGTACTTGTAGGTCATGACCTGATCGGCCATGCGCGTGAGGGTCTGGTAGCGGAGGTCGATCTCGCACTGACCACCTGACGCGACCTCGTGGTGGTGGAACTCGCACGGGATCCCGAGCCGCTCGAGCGTCAGCACCATCTGGCTGCGCAGGTCGTGCAGCGTGTCGTGGGGAGCCGGAGGGAAGTAGCCTTCCTTCTCGCGCACCGTGTAGCCGAGCCCCGGCTTGCCGGAGTTCCAGTGCCCCTCACCGGAATCGACGAGGTAGCGCGCCGTGTTCGGGCCGAGCTCGTACGACACCTCGTCGAAGACGAAGAACTCGCACTCCGGGCCCATGTAGGCCGTGTCCGCAATCGCGGTCGAGCGGAGGTACTCCTCGGCGCGGCGTGCCACGCGGCGCGGGTCGCGGGCGTAGCCCTCGCGTGTGAGCGGGTCGGCGATCTCGCAGATCAGCGACAGCGTCGGCGCCTCGGTGAAGGGGTCGAGGATGGCGGACGACGCGACAGGCATCAGCAGCATGTCCGACTCCGAGATCCCCTGCCAGCCGCGGATCGACGAGCCGTCGAAGCCGAGCCCGTCGTCGAACGCTGACTCGTCGAACGCGGAGATCGGCAGCGTCATGTGCTGCCACGTGCCGAGCAGGTCACAGAACTTGAGGTCGACCATCTGCGCCGTCGTCTCGCGCGCCCATTCCAGCGCCTCGCGCGCGTCGGGCGCGGTCGCCGCACCGTTCGTGAGGTAGTGCCTCGTCTCTTCCGCTGCCATGCCGCTCCTTCCGACTCGGGACCACAAAAAAAGAGCCCAGGACTCGTGCGAGTCCTGAGGCTCCATTGCCTCGGCGCCCGCCTGCTCCGGCGGACGACCTGTGTGAGACGTTAGCGGACCGCGCGGACGCCGTACAGGCCCGCGACCTCGCTCGCCGTCGCGGCGATCCGCTCGCGCAGCTCGGGCGGGTCGAGCACCTCCGCATCGGGACCGAACTTGAGCAACTCGCGGAATGCCTCCTCCAGATTCTCGAAGCCGACCGTGTAGACGCCGTCGCCGCGCTGCAGGTCGGGCGGCAGCTGGCGGAGCGCGAGCTCGCCGGCACGCAACGTCACCTCGACCCGCGGACGCGAGGCCTCGAACGTGCGCGACCATTCCTCCCAGAAGGAGGCGAGGTCGAAGCCCTCCGGCCGCTCGAAGCCGTCGTCGCGGATGCGCACGGAGACGAAGCGCGAGACGCGGTAGACGCGCATTCCCGCCGAGCGGTGGGCGACCAGGTACCAGGCACCGGCTTTGAGCACGAGCCCGAGCGGATCGAGCGTCCGGCGCACGACGCGCCGACCCTCGCGATAGCGAGCCGCGAGCCGGCGCTCGTGCCAGGTGGCCGAGGCGAGGGTCGGCAGGTGCGGAACGGTGTCCTCGGCCCGGAACCAGCGGCGGGCATCGAGATGGAAATAGCGCTCGGCGCGGCTGGCGCGCTCCTGCAGCTCGGCAGGAAGCGCCGCGAGCACCTTCAGGCGTGCGTTGGCGAGCACGCCTCCGAGCCCGAGCTCCGCAGCCGGCGCCGGTGCGACGAACAGCGCCTCGGCCTCGGCCGCCGTGAGGCCCGTGAGCTTCGTGCGGTAGCCGCCGGCGAGGCGGTAGCCGCCCGCGGGACCGCGCACGGCCTCCACAGGCACGCCCGCCGCGACGAGGGATTCCACATCGCGATGGACCGTGCGCACCGAGACCTCGAAGTGCGACGCGAGCTCCTGCGCCGTCAGCTGCCCTCGCATCTGGAGGAGCAGCAGCAGCGAAACGAGCCGCGTCGCCCGCATCGAGCGACAACATACATGACAGAAGCTGGCATGTATATCTGTCAGGCTCTGACCATGAGCGAGGAACGAGAAGAACAGCAGTCCGAGCTGGAACGCGAGGAGCGCCGGCTCGAGCGCCTGCGGCTCGTGGTCGTGCCGCATCCCGAGCCCTGGGACGACGAGGAGCCCGACCCGCAGCAGGCGGCGTGAACGTCTTCGGCGAGGAGTGGGGCGAGCAGCCCGAGGACTGGTCCGGCGGCGGAGGGAAGTCGAAGCGCCTCGTCGACAGCGGGCCGGTCCTCGGCGCGAGCGTCTACGAATACGGCCCCGGCAACTTCGGCGTCTACCACTTCCATCACGGCTCCGAAGAGCTCGTGATCGTGCTGCGCGGCCGGCCGACGCTGCGCACGCCGGAGGGGGAACGCGTTCTGGCGGAAGGGGAGGTCGTGCACTTTCGGACGGGGCCGGACGGCGCCCACTCCCTCCGAAACGACACCGACGAGCCTGTGCGCTTCGTCGTCGCGGGCATCCGGGTGTTTCCGGAGGTGGTCGAGTATCCCGACCTCAAGCAGATCACCGCGCAGGCGCCGCAGGGCTCGCAGACGGGAGAACGCCTATGGCTGATTCACGACGTGTGAACGTGTTCGACGACGAGTGGAGCGATGGCTATCCGCAGCTGGACGGGTGGCGCGCCAACTACAAGCGCGTCACCGCCGGCAGCCTCGCCGTAGGGATCTACGAGCTACTGCCGGGACAGACGCAGTGCCCGTACCACTTCCATCACGGAAACGACGAGCTGCTGATCGTGCTCGACGGCACCCCGACCCTGCGCACGCCCGCCGGTGAGCAGGAGTTGCAGCCGGGCGCCACGGCGCCGTTCCCCGCCGGCCGCGACGGCGCGCATCAAGTCGTCAATCGCAGTGAGAAGCCGGCGCGCTACCTGATCGCGGCGCGGCACGTGACGCCCGAGGTGGTCGAGTATCCGGACAGCGGCAAGCTCGCCGCGATGGCGCGCAGCGAATCGCACCGTGGCGGACCGCTCTGGACGTGGCATCGGTTCGACGACGCGGTCGACTTCTTCGACAGCGAGCAGCCTCGGACTTGACACGGATGCTACGTTCTTCCGGGATGAACTTCCTCTTCGGCTGAGTCCTCACGCCCCGTGCGCCGCCTGCGTTGCAGGTGCTGCGCGCATGTCCGTGTTCCGCCGAATCGTAGGAGTCCATCGTGTTCGCCGTTGAAGTTCACAATTTGCGCAAGGAGTTCTTCCGCCGCGATGCGACGCGCACGCGCGGACGCAAGCGGCGACGGCGCGTAGCGGCTCTCGAGGGCGTGACGTTCACGATGGAGCGCGGCGAGTGCGTCGCGATCCTCGGCCAGAACGGCTCCGGAAAATCGACGCTCGTCCGGTTGCTTTCGACGCTGCTGCTACCCGACGGTGGCAGCGCCACCATCTTCGGCCACGACGTGGTGAAGGAGTCGCGTGCGGTCCAGCGGATCGTGAACCGCGTGTCGGTCGAGGCGTCGTTCTTCAAGAAGATGTCCTCCGAGGAGAACCTCGCGTACGCGGCGCGGTTCTACGGGATGCCGCCGAGCGCGACGAAGACGGCCATCCCCGAGATCCTCGAGCGGGTCGGCTTCCCGGTCGGCCGCCGGCACGAGGGCATGGAGCACCTCTCGCGCGGGATGCAGCAGAAGGTCGCGCTCGCGCGGGCGCTGCTCACGTCGCCGGTGCTGCTCCTGCTCGACGAGCCGACGACCGGTCTCGACCCGCGCTCGAAGCTCGAGGTCCAGGACTTCATCCGCGACGTCTGGACGTCGCACGACGCGACGATCCTGCTCTGCACGCACGACCTGCGTGAGGCCGAGGTGCTCGCGGACCGAGTCGGGATCCTCGACCGCGGCCGCCTGGTCGCACTCGATCCGGCCGAGGTGCTGAAGGAGGAGTTCGAGGCCGAGACGCTCGAAGACGCGTTCTTCGCAGCGACCGGTCGCACGTTCGAGGACGAGAAGGACGAGGACGCGGAACGTGGGGTGTTCGCGTGAGCGAACAGCCCACGTTCCGTGGAAGGGCTCCGGGAAACC
>JBKOVW010000261.1:0-1617 GCA_046724095.1 Actinomycetota bacterium
GCGATCTTGATCTGCAGCTCGTCGGCGAACGCGAGGTACTCGGGTGTCACGCCGAAGCGGCCCGATGCGACTTGCTTGATCCTCGAGTTCGACTCCGTGCGGAAGCGGGCGGGATCCTCGCCGCCCTCGCCCGAGTTCGACCGTCCGCCGAGCCGGTTGAACGCAATCGCCACCGTCTCGTGCGCCTCTGCAGAGAGTGAGCCGTGTGACATCCCACCGCCGGAGAAGCGGCGCACAATCTGCTCTGCGGGCTCGACCTCTTCGAGCGCCACCGAAGGTCCCGTGCGCAGCTCGAGCAGATCCCGGAGCTCGAGCGCCGTTCGGCCGTTCACGAGCGCTGCGAAACGCTCGTAGAGCCGCCAGCCGCCGCCGTTCACCGCTTTGCGCAACGCATGAGCCGCCGCTGCTTCCTTGAGGGAGTCCACAACGTCGGGATTCGTCGCGTGCGGCTCGCCGCCCTTGCGGAACTTCACGTAGCCGGGGTTCTCGAGCTCGGTGCCGTGACGGCGCGCGAGCACCTCGCGCTCGAGCTCTGCGAAGCCGACGCCGTCGATCGGGCTCGGTGTTCCCGTCAGGCAGCGATCGACGACGTCGCGGGCGAGCCCGACCGCTTCGAACAGCTGCGCGCCGCGGTATGAGGCCACCTCCGCGATGCCCATCTTGGACATGATCTTGAGGACGCCGTCCTCGATCGCTTCGCGGAAGCGCAGCTGCGCCTCCGCAGCAGAAGGATGGTCGCCGCCGAGCTTGTCCTGCGCGGCGAGGCCGGCAATCGTCTCGAGCGCGAGACGTGGACAGATCGCGTCGGTGCCGTAGCCCAGCAGACACGCGAAGTCGTGCGCCTCACGCGGCTCGTCGCTGACGATCACGATGGACGTGCGCGTTCGCACGCCGGCAGCGACGAGGCGCTGGTGCACTGCGCCGGCTGCGAGCACCGCGGGAACGGCAGCACGGTCAGAGCTGTCGTCGAGCACGAGCACCTCCGCTTTCGCAGAAAGCGCCTGCTCCGCGAGCCGTGCACATGCGGCTCGCAGTCCTTCGCGCTCGTCGAACGTCGCATCGAGAACAGCGCCACGCTTCGCCAGATCGGCTGCCGCGGACGGGAAGAGGAAGAAGCTGTCGAGTTCGAGCAGGCGCGCCGACCGTGGATGCTCGCCGAGGAGCGGCGCGCGCGCGCCAAGTAGCGTGCGCAATGACATCACCGTGCGCTCGCGTAGGTGGTCGATCGGTGGATTCGTGACCTGTGCGAAACGTTGGCGCAGATAGCAGTTGACCGGACGGGCGCGGCCTGCGAGCGGCGGCAAGGCCGTGTCGTCTCCCATCGACGAGGTCGGCTCGTGACCGGTGGCCGCCGACGGACGGAGGAGGAGGGAGAGATCCTCGCGTGTGTACCCCGCCGCGATCTGCCGATGGGACACGCTGTCCGCCGGCTCGGCCACCGGCACACCTGCCCCGACCGGCCGTACGCTGGCGCGCAGCCAGCGCCCGTAAGGCCGCTTGCGCGCGAGGCTCTCTTTGACTGCGCGGTTTTCCCCGATTCCCGCTGCGGGATCGACGACGAGCATTTCACCGGGTCCGAGTCTGCCCCGCCGGACGCAGACGTCCGAAGGGAAGCTG
>JBKOVW010000258.1:0-5986 GCA_046724095.1 Actinomycetota bacterium
GGGCTGCGACCAATGCCCTTGGATACGCGCCTCGGATCTGCATGACCGACGCGACGGCGAGGATTGCAGCGACGAAACCGGCGCCGTAGAGGATGTCCGGATGAGCAAGTCGCTGGGCGATGAAAGCGACGAGACCCGCGAGGATCGTGCCGAGTTGCAGGGGCACGCCGTAAAGGAAGGCTCTCGCGCGGTCTCGCCGGTCGGCCGGGAACGAGTTGATCAGGGCTTCCCAGGTGCCGTTTGCGCCTCCGTTGTCCCAGGCGACCTGGGCGAAGCGAAAGGCCAGAAGGATCGAAAAGCTCGCTGCCACGGCGGATACCCCGAAACCCACCAGATAGAGGACCGGTAGGACGAGCACGACGGTTGGAACACCGAAGCGTGCAAGCAATCGGCTCGTGACGAGGAGCGAAATCACGAACGCGGCTGCCATCGCAACCGCGAAGAAGACGCCAAAGAAGGCGGCGAGCTTGTCTGGGTCGGGGTGTCTCTCTACTGCCGCCCTTGAAAACGCGAGGTAGAGCAGGCTGAAGAGAAGCGCGACGAGTAGGTTCGCCACACTCATCCATCGGAGCAGGCCAGATCTCACGACGTCGGTAAGGCCGCCCGTGAGATCGGATCCGTGGCCCCTTGCCCGAGCCCGCGGGGGCGCCAGCGAGATGCCTTCCCTGCGCACGAGCCGCCATGCAAGCCCGGTGGCGCCTGCGACCAAAGTGGCCCAGACGAGCAGCAGGTTCGCCGATCCAAGTGTCGCTGCAAGCGGCGCAGTCGCCACTCCTCCGACTACGAGACCCATGACACCGCCGGCAGCGATTAGGGGGAAATAGCGCTTTGCCTGGCGCGTGTCGGCCACGAGCCCCGCGAGACCCCAGACGGCAAGGATGAGCGTCGACTGCGCGATGTTCCGAACCAGCCAGAGAGCCGCATAGACCCAGGACGCTCCCGCCTCCAGGGCAGCTCGGCTGCCTAGCGCAGCCGCCAGAACCACGGCAAGGATGAGGAGAAATGCCCGGGCTCTTCCGGCTCGAGCGAGAAGAGCTGCGAGGCCGAGAGTCGTCGCGAACATCGCTACCCCGACCAACGCGTACATGAGCGGGAGCTTCCCGACGCCGTATCGCGCAAAGAACAGGGCATCGATGGCGCTCTGGGCGACCATGACTCCTGCATCCGCGAGGAATGCGATCGCCACGAGGAGGGCGACCGTGCGGCCTTCTCCGCGATGAAGCCGAAGCGTGGCGAGCGCGCGTTCTGAGAGCACTCAGGCCCTTTCCGCCTCGTAGACCACGACGTCGGGCGAGACGTTCATCAACGCGGCAGGCCCGACTCGCCTGAACCGGAGATTCTCACTCGCAGCGTGCGAGACGACATCCTCGCTCACGAGGGTCTGTTCCTGTTCAGCGTGTCCGGCGATCGGTGCGGCGATGTTGCGGCTCTTGGCTGCGTGTCGCTGCGTCAATCCCGCATGGCTTCGTAGAGCGTCACCGGCTGGGCGATTCCCTTGAGATCGAACTGGCCAACCTCGCGCACCCGAAAGCCTTCGGGCTCCACCCCACGAACGAGATCCTCGCCCACGAAGACGCGGTCGGCAGACGCCTGCGCGGCGATCCGCGCCGCGATGTTCACTGTGCGCCCGAAGTAGTCGCCCTCGTCGTAGATCATCGGCCCGGCGTTCACGCCCACATGGGCCGGCGGAAGGCCTCTCGGACCGACGGTGTCGACGATTTCCAGCGAGGCCCGCACTGCGTCGCCCGGGTCACGGAAGTGGAAATGGACACCATCCCCGAGCATCTTCACCACGTCCCCGTGGTGGTCAGCGGCGACTTCGTTGACCAGCTGCGCAAGACTGAGTGACACACGGGCAGCTTCGTCGTCCCCGGCCTCCTCGGTGAGCCTCGTGTAGCCGGAGAGATCGGCGAACGCTGCGGCCTCGATTCCCCGTGGGGAGCGCTGGCGGACCCCAGCTTCTTCAAGTGCAGTCTCCACGTGCTCGAAGTGATGTTCCGTGGAGAACATCTCCGCGTGCCGTCGGAAGACCCAGCTCAGCATGTCGTCAGTGGTGTGACCCATCCGGAGACCGACCTCGTTGAGCGCGGCCTCGAACGCCTCGTTGTCTTGAAGGCCCCGTCGGCGGAACGGCTCCTCGATCGTGTTGTGGAAATAGTGAGCCTGGAACTGCGCAACCCGCCTGGCGCTGTCACCCAAGATTCTCACGGCGCGAAGTACGTCTCCCTCCCCGACGCCGGCGCGGAGCAGCAGCGGCAGCGCCATCAAGATCGGCTCGTCGTCTTCTCGGACGTACTCGTCCTCGCGGGGTCGCGGCAGCCCAAGGGTCACGTACATGTTCTGCAACGTGTCGACGGGGACCCCGGTGTGCTCACTGAACTGCGCGAAAGTGCGGTCGGTCCGGGGATGACGTCGCCCCGCGCTCTCGAGATACCCCAGCGTGAGATGTCCCGAGGCGTGGGCGGAGGCGAGCGTCGGCGGATCCAGTCCTTTCGCCTCGAGTTCCACGAACACCCGTGCCCGCATCACGTCGCGGCGACGCAACGCACCGTCTTCGGGCACGAGAAGTCCGAGCTCGACGAGCTCCCGAAGGCGTTCGATGCCAATCCCGGCGCGCTCCGCGACCTCCTGTGCGGTTAGCCGGTCAGCGTCCGTACCGGCCAGGCCTGGTGCTCCGTGTGCCGACGGCTCCGAGACGAAGATGTCGCGGCAGGCTTCCGAGCAGAAGTAGTGGGTCTGCCCCTCGTATTCTGCAATGGCAGCGGCGTCGTCCGCCTCGATCCGCATGCCACAGACGGGATCGATCACGGTAGCCATGGCCGCCTCCGCCTCAAGACGAGCGTTTCCACCCACCGAGCCCACGCACGGAGACCATCATTGCTTTCGCGCGCCAGTGGTTGCCGCCACATCCACTGATTGGCCGTTCTACCAACCGTGCTGAGAGAAACTCAAGGAACTGAGCGGCCTCAGATCGCTTGAGCAAGCGGTACACGCTCCAGGTCATGCCCGTGCGGCGTTATCGCACCCCAGGAGGTCGCCGGTTCGAGTCCGGCTAGCTCCACTCAGGGAACCGCTGCGAACGCGGTTTCCCGCCACGTCCGAGCGCTTGTCGTACCTTCTCGCGAACGCCGGTCGCCTGGCTGAGCCGTAGCGATGCGATGACCGCGATCGCGATGAGGACGCCGATGGCTGCGCCGGCGATCACGTCGCCTGGGTAATGGACGCCGACATAGACGCGCGAGTAGCCGATTGCTGCCGCCAGCGTCAGGAAGAGCGGGCTCGCACGAGGCGCCAGGTATGCGAGCAGCGTCGCGCCGGCGAAGGCCGTCGCGGCGTGTCCCGCGGGGAAGGAGCTCGAATGCACGCTGTAGAGCGGGTGGATCCGTGGATGCGCTTCGAACGGGCGCGTTCGGTCGACGAGATCCTTGACCCCGAATGAGGCGCTGTCGGCGAGGAACGTCGTGATTGCAGTAAGCAGTGCAAGGCCGACCGTCTTGAGCGTGCCCAGCTTGCGAACTACGCCGACGACGACGGCGAGCGCGATCCAGATCGCGCCGAGCCGGTCGATGTCCCCGAGCCAGATCATCGGGTCGTTCAGCGGCGTCCAGCGGTGGGTGGCGATCCACTGCGCGAGCGCGTCGTCGATCGATGCCAACAGTGCGGCATGCACGTGTCTACAACGTTCGCGGCCTTCAAGCCGGTACGGCGTACCCGACGAGCGTCCAGTGCCGTTTCCATTGCGAATTCAACGAGGAGCGTATGGCGACATTCGAGAAACCCAGATCGGTGCGGAAGGCGGGCGACGCGGTCGAGCAGCCCGCTCGGCAGGCGCGTGAGAGAGCCGAGAGCGGTAGCGGCTGGTATGCGTGGCTCGCGCGCTCGGGTTTACTCGCGAAGGGTGTCTCTTTCGGGATCGTGGCCGTGCTCGCGATCGGGCTCGCCGTGGGTGCCGGCGGTGCGTCGACCAGTCGCCAGGGAGCTCTGCAAACGCTCGCCCACCACGCGTGGGGGAAGGTGCTGCTCGTGCTGCTGGCGATCGGTTTTGCCGGCTATGCCACCTGGCGCTTCGTGCAAGCGTTGGCAGAACGGGACGAAAAGGGCGGCGAGAAGGAATCGGTGAAGAAGTGGGGCAAGCGGGCCGGCCTTGTCGGCCGCGGGTTGATCTACGCCGGCCTGACGTTCACGACCGTGAAGCTTCTCGCCGGCTCGAGCGGACAGCAGTCGCAGAACGAGAAAGCGCACAAGACGACGGCCACGATCCTTGATTGGCCTGGTGGACGCTGGATCGTCGGAATCGTCGGCCTGTGCATCGTAGGCGCCGGTCTCTGGAACCTGCATCGCGGCATCTCGAGGAAATTCGAGGACAAGTGGCGCAGGGGCGAAATGAGCGAGACCGAGCGGACCTGGGGCGGACGTGTCGGCGTTGCCGGCCATCTTGCGCGGGCCGTCGTCTTCTCGATGATCGGCATCTTCGTCACGAAAGCGGCTGTCGACTACAACCCGAACGACGCGATCGGCCTCGACGGCGCGCTCCAGAAACTCGCGGACGGAAGTTACGGCGCGTACCTCCTCGGCCTCACCGCTGCCGGCCTGCTCTGTTACGGCCTCTTCTGCTTCGTCGACGCGCGCTACCGCGACGTCTCGGTCCACCCAGGCTCGAGCTGAGATCGCGGTCGCGCTCGGCGCGCGGTCGCTGAGCTAGCGCCAGAATCTCTGCAGGAAGTTCATGCAGGGATTCTCGGCGACCAGCAACACGTGCACACGCTGTGCGGCTCAATGGATGTTGCTCTCTCCACTGAGCTACGGGGCTCAAGGAAGCGTCTATCCCTCGAGGTACTTCGCGAGGTTCGCGAGCGAGGAGGCCAGGCCTGCCGCATGATCTTCCGGGGCGATTCCATCAGGGACCTTTTCGGCAATGATGTCGACGCGCGTGCCGCCGTCGACTTCGGTGAGCTCCAACGTCATGGTCATCGTGCCGGCGTAGGCGGGATCGTCAGAGACGAAGTCCACGGCCTGCACGACCCGCACCCCGGGGACGAGGTCGATGAACCGCGACTCGACGATGTCACTATCCGGAGTCGCCTTGCCCGGTGAAGC
Organism: Actinomycetota bacterium; assembly: GCA_046724095.1. Taxonomy (GTDB): domain Bacteria; phylum Actinomycetota; class Thermoleophilia; order Gaiellales; family Gaiellaceae; genus 3-1-20CM-4-69-9. Next base: position 5,098 of record JBKOVW010000258.1, read on the forward strand.
GGATGCATCGGCGTACATCAACACCAGCCGGTACGACCCACCGGGGCGCGCGTCGAATCGTTCGAACGTGCTCGTCATACCCGTAGGAGGCAGCCACGCCGCGAGTGCCTCGGCATCGACGAGCGCGGCGTAGACGCGATCCGGCGGCGCCGCGATCACCCGCGATGCCGTGTCTGTCCGAGGCATCTTCACGATGGTACGCGCGCGCCGTCCGCGAACCGCCGAGGCGCGCGATGAGCTCACACCGCAGGGGCGGCAGATCGCCCGTCGCGCTCGCGACGGGTTGTCGACGCGCGCTATGTATCGAGGGCTCCTGCGGCCTGTTCGAACTGGTCTTCGCGCACGTAGACGAGGTAGCCGAAGGCGCCTCGTCCGTCGCTCACGCCTGACGAGGCGAAGATGTCGATGCCGGCTCTCACCAGTTGCTCGTGGACGTTCGCGAGTGCGCCCAACTCGTCGTCACCCTGAACGAGGAAAGCGTGGTATGGGCCATCCAGCGGTAGGCCGGTGACTGTTGCCTGAGCGGTGAGCTTCCGAGCGTCGGTCGGAACGAGTGTGAACTGTGCCAGCGCCGGCCCGCTCGGCACGGCGGTGAACGCGAGGAGGTCGACTCCGAGTTCGGCGAGTTGGGAGAGGAAGCGATAGGCGGCGCCCAACTCGTCGCGCACGTTGGCGTAGTAGTACTCCACGCTACGAATCGTGAAAGCCACTGTTCCTCGCTATACAGGTTCTTGACGGTGACGCTAGCCGACGAGAGAGCTCAATGCTCATCCACGCCACACCTGACTTCGGCGCGTCGGAAGTACCTCATCTCCCGCGCTGTTTCGACGCTGCCCAGGCTCGGGCCGAGGCAGGTCGCCGAGGCGTACCTTGTTGGTGCGCTCTGGTG
>JBKOVW010000045.1:0-7754 GCA_046724095.1 Actinomycetota bacterium
CGCGGTTACTTCGGCGAAAACGCGAAGGCGACTTCGTCGATGTAGCACCAGCTCCAGTCCTCGCCGGGCTCGGCGGAGCGAATGATCGGGTGCCCGCTCTCGCCTGCATGCGCTGTCGCGTGTCGGTTCGGCGATGAGTCGCAGCAGCCGATCTTGCCGCACTTCATACACATGCGGAGGTGAACCCAGGTCGAGCCGATCTTCAGGCATTCCTCGCATCCTTCGATCGTCTCGGGAAGCTCGGCCACCTCGATCTGGTCGAGGTGGCTGCAGATGGGATTCGTCGACATGCCCTCTCCTTTTCTCAATGACCTGCCAGGACGACTGCGAAGTCGCCTAGCCGGTCGGTCCACCACGAGCGAACTTGAAAACCTGCACTTCGGAGTTCAGCTTCGAGCTTCTCACGTCGGAACTTCGAGCTGATCTCGACCCGAAGCCGCTCGCCTTGGTCGATCGGGATCTCGAGCGCCAGCCCTCGCACCGCGACGATGTGCGCCTCGCGGGCGCGAAGTCCGATGTCCATCCACTCGTGGGCAGCATCCCAGCGCGGCTCGTAGACGAACCGCCCTTGTTCGAAGGTCGCGTCCAGCTCGCGGTTCACGGCCGTGAGACCGTTGCGGACAAAGGCCTCCGTCACGCCGGTGGGGTCGTGATACGCAGCGTCCAGTCTGGCGATGCCCTTCACGAGGTCGAGCCCGAGCAGCAGCGAGTCGTCCTCGCGCAGCTCACGCGCGAGCGAGGCAACCAGCTTCGCGCGCTGCTCGGGGTAGAGGTTGCCGATCGTGCTTCCGAGGAGTGCGATCAGACGAGGTCCCTCGGTCGGCAGCGCTGCCAGGTCGCGCTCGAAGTCGCCGGCGATCGGTTCGACGGAGATCCCGGGGTAGGCGGCGGCGATCGCGTCGGCGCTCGTCTGCAACATTCGTTCACTGACGTCAAAGGGAACGAAACGCTCGAGCGTGAGTGCGTCCAGCAGGAAGCGCGTGTTCGTCGCGCTGCCCGAGCCAAGCTCGACCAGTGTGCGCGCTCGGGTGAGCTCGGCGATCGAGCCGGAGTGGGCGCGCAGGATCTCGGCCTCGCGCCGCGGTAGGTAGTAGTCGGGTAGACGGATGATCTGCGAGTACAAGAGCGACCCGCGCTCGTCGTAGAGCCAGACGGGCGGCAGCTCCCTCGGCTCTCGTTGCAGGCTGCGGCGCGTCGCCTCGTAGAGGTCAGGACGGACGGCTGTCGGCGCCCTAGACATCGGCAGCGCACCGAATGCCGGCGAAGATTTGGCGCCGTTGGGGGAAGTCCCAGTTGCGAAAGGTAGGCCGGGCGACGAGCGGATCTGTAACCCACGAGCCGCCGCGCAGCACTCTGTACTGGTCGCCGAAGAACGCCTCGGAGTACTCCTTGTAGGGGAAGGCCCGAAAGCCGGGATATCCCTCGAAGGCGGATGACGTCCATTGCCAGACGGCGCCCTGCACGTGCTCGAGCTCCCCGCCGGCGGTCTTCACCGCCTTCTCCCATTCCGGCTCGGTCGGCAGGCGCTTTCCCGCCCAGTGCGTGTAGGCCTCGGCCTCGTGGAACGAGACGTGCTGCACCGGCTCGTCCTCGCGACCCCAGCGGAGTGGTGGACTGGCTCCTTCGGCGTCGACGAACTCCGCGTACTCCGCATTCGTGACGAGCGCACGGTCGATGCGGAACGGGCGCACGTCCACGACGTGTGTCGGCCGCTCGTTGTCGTACGCCCACGCGTCGTCCGAGCCCATCGTGAACGGCCCGCCCGGAACAAAGACGTCGCCGCTCGTCGTAACGTGCGGGAACCCAGTCGGGCCGCTCGAGTCGCCGAGGGCCAGCGTCTGCGCCATCGTCTCGACGTGCTGGAGCTCGTGCTGAGCGACCATTCCGACGAGGAAGTCGTCCCGTGCCAGCTCGGGCAGCCGTTCGAGCACCTGCTCGCGCACCTCCGAGACGTACCTACGCGCATCCTGCGGGGACAGGATGGGCAGCGCCGCTCGCTCGGCCCTCTCGTGTGCAAACGAGTCGTACAGATCGTCGAGCTCGCTGCCGTTGCCGTTTCGGAGGAGCCAGAGCTCCTCGAAGTACCCGATGTGAGCGAGGTCCCAGACGAGCGGCGACTGGAGCGGAGAGACCTGGCGCGTCAGCTGGTCGTCATCGAGCGGTTCGAGCAGGGCGTCGGTCCGCTTGCGCGCGTGCTCGAGAACCGCGGCGAGCTCAGTAGGTGACACCGAGCTCGGCAAGGCGACTGAAGATCAGCGAGGCGACCATCGATCCCTCGCCGACCGCCGCGGCGACGCGTTTGGTGGAACCGTGGCGTACGTCGCCGGCGGCGAAGAGGCCGACGCGGCTGGTTTCGAGCGGGAGCGGATCGCGCTCGAGCGGCCAGCAGTCCGGCGCTTTCCCGTTCCTCAGCAGATCCTGGCCGGTGAGGATGTAGCCCCGGTCGTCCGTGACCACGTGCTCTCGAGAGCACCACTCGGTGTGCGGCGACCCCCCGATGCAGAGGAAGACACCGTCGACGGTTCGCGTCTCCGAGTTGCCCGTAGTGTCTGCGAACGTCACTCCGCTGAGTCCTCCGCCGTTCGCGTGCAATTCGGTGAGCTGCGTCTCGAGGTGGACGTCGATCAGCGGATGCTTCTCGATCCGCTCGATCAGATAAGCCGACATGCTTTTGCTGAGGCGGTCGCCGCGAACGAGCATTGTCACGCGAGCGGTCTGGTTCGCGAAGTTGAGCACGGCCTGGCCCGCCGAGTTGCCGGCACCCACGACGACGACGTTCTGGCCCGCGCACTGGGCGGCCTCGCTTCGGCCTGCTCCGTAGTAGACGCCGTCGCCGATCAGTTCGTCGACGCCGTCGAGGTCTAATCGCGCCCAATCGATGCCGGGCGCCGCGAGCACGACGGAAGCGGTCACCTCGGAGTTGTCGTCGAGGAGCAGCCCGACGGACTCCTCATGACCGTTCATCCGACTCCCCGTGACGCCGCGCATAAGGAGCAGTTCGGCGCCGAAGCCCTCGGCCTGTCTCCCGGCCAGCCTCGCCAGCTCGGCCCCGCCGATCCCGTCCGGAAATCCGAAGAAGTTCTCGATCATCGTGGCGTACGAGGCTTGACCGCCCGGCACGTCGCGGTCGCAGACCAGCGTCGAGAGCCCGTCCGAGGCGGCGTAGACGGCGGCTGCAAGGCCTGCCGGCCCGGCGCCGATGACCACGAAGTCGTAGCGCTTGCGCATGGGCGCCTGGTAACCGGCCCACGCTTGCATCACGCCCTCGACAGTCGCACCCGCAAGGCTCTGATCGCCGTCGACGACCACCGGGAGGGCCGCATCGGCCAGCCCCAGCCGCTCCAGCAGGACAGCTGCTTCGGGGGAGCCCGCCTCGTGCCACTCGTACGGTTGTGCGGTCCGAGTGAGAAAGTCACGGAGGCGGTAGTGCTCGGCATCCATCCGCCGCCCCACGACCTGCAATGTCGGCCGGACCGGGCTCATTCGCCGATGGTACTGACCGCTATCGGCCTACGACGTGAGTCGCGAAATCGTCTGTGCAAATCACGCGGTGGACCCGGTTCTCTTCGCGAGCCATGAGATTCGACAAAACACATCGCAGAGGCGGGGTCGCGGGTAGAGCAGCTAGCCTCGCGGCGTTGTTCGGGGACTCGTGAATTCGTGGATCGCTCGGGTGAGCTCGAGGATCTGATTTGAGAGGTCGAGCAGCTGCTCGTTCTGCTTGTCCTCTTCCTTCACGGTCTGCCATTGCTGGTTTGCAATCACCTGACGCTTCGCGTCGGCCCTGTTCTGGCTGATCATCACGAACGTCGAGAGGAAGATCGCCTCGAGCGACACGATCATCGTCAAGAGTCCGTACGGGTACTTCTCGACTCCGAGCCCGATCCAGCAGCTGAACCAGACGATGTGGATGTAGACGAACCACATCGATCCGGCGAACGCCGTGATCTGGTCCGCTATCCGGTTCTGGACACTCTCAGCCCGCTGCTTCGCGTGCTCGATGAGCACGGGGTTGGGTTCGACGAGCGACAGGTGCGACACGTTCTTCACAAGAGCTGATTGCTCCATTGTTTAGGGCTCCTTCCTGCTCGGCGACGCGGACGTCAAATGTCCGCGCCGGTACGGCTCTTGTCAGTACGCGACGAGGATAGGGGCTCCCTTTGACGCCTCTCGCTCACGACCGGATACACGATCCCACCGAGGGGGCGCGATGAGCAGTGCATGGCTGCTGTGGATCCGTCGCCACGACGAACCGTGAGCTCCGAGAGCCGCTGACACTGGGACACACGCGAAAGGCGCGAGCGTTTGTGGCGAGGTAGGTGAGCTGCATGGTCTGCGCGGAAGGGAGCCGACCGCTCTCGGCGAACGGCGCGTAATGCGTCGCGCAATCGTGCTGGTTGCAGCGCTCGCGGCGGCGATCGCGGTTCCCGCAGAAGCGCAGGCGGACGGGGGGACGGCGCTGGCAGAGCGCTACGCGCCGGTGATCCGTCTCGTCCGGCAAGACGAACCGTGTCACCATGGCGAGCCGTTTCAGCCGACCGATGTGAATCTCGTGCTCGCCAATCCGGATGTGGTGCTGCGCGGTCCCTGGGATCGGACGAACGTGATCAAGGTTGCGCCGACCGCGTCGGATCTCGGCGGCGGGCTCTTCGACTACCACCTCGACTTCCCGGGAAACGCCGTGACGCCTGGTTGCAGCTACGACGAGTGGTCGCACCGGTTGAACGAGGGCTCGAGCCCGCGCACGTATGCGCGCGTCGCGATCGATCCGGCGTTCCCGCACCAGGTCGCACTGCAGTACTGGTTCTTCTACGTCTTCAACGACTTCAACGACAAGCACGAAGGAGACTGGGAGATGATCCAGCTCAACTTCCACGCTTCGACCCCGGGTGAGGCGTTGCGAAAGAAGCCCGAGCTGGTCGGCTACAGCCAGCACGAGGGCGCCGAAAGCGCACAGTGGGGCGCCTCGAAGCTCGAGCTCGTCGGCACCCATCCGGTGGTCTATCCCGCGCTGGGATCGCACGCGAACTACTACAGCTCCGCACTCCATCTCGGCCGAAGTGCGGCGGAAGGACTCGGCTGCGACGAGACGACCGGACCGTCGCTGCAACTTCGGCCGGAGTTGTCGATCGTTCCGGCGTCGAAAGTGGGGTACCTGCGTGCCTATCCGTGGCTCGGTTTCGAAGGTCAATGGGGCGAGCAGCACGAGGGCTTCTACAACGGACCGACGGGACCCGCGACGAAGCTCCAATGGCTGCAGCCGATCACGTGGGCAAACGATGAGTGGCGGACCAAGAGCTTCACCGTTCCGGCCGGAACCTCGGTCGGCTCGACGGCGACCGGCTTCTTCTGCGGCGCCGTCGCAGGCGGCTCGACACTGCTGACCTCGCTCGTCGGCAACCCGTCACCCGTCCTGATCGCGCTCGCCGTGATTCTCGCGTTCATCCTTTGGCTCGGGTCGCGGACGAGCTGGCAGCCGTCCGCACCGCTCCGGCTCTCGCGCAGACGGCCCTGGGGCGCAATCGTCAACGCTGCTCGGCGGATGTACTTCGGCCATTTGCGTCTCTTCCTCGGCATCGGCGTGCTCTTCTTCCCCCTCGGCGCGCTGATCGGCGGTCTCCAATATCTGCTCTTCAGGGCCGGCGGCCTGAACGCGCTGGTGGACTCGGCCGGGAGCACGAACGCAGTGGTCACCTTGCTCGCAGTCGCGCTCGGCCTCGTCGTCACCGTCTTCGGCCTCGCCGTGATTCAGAGCGTAACCGCCATCGCACTGATCGAGATCGATGCCGGCCGCTCCCTCACCGCATGGGGCGCCTATCGCAGAGTGCTGCCGAAGCTGGCCCCGCTACTCGGCACCGTCTTCATCGTCGCCGTCGGGCTCGCGATCGTCAGCTTCACCGCCATCGGCACGCTGCTCACGGTCTGGCTGATCGTGCGTTGGTCATTCCTCGGGCAAGTCCTCGTCGTGGAGGACACGTCCGGCATCCGTGGCCTCCATCGAAGCGCCCTGCTCGTGCGACAGAACTGGTGGCGCGTGGCATCGATGATCCTCTTCGTCACGGTGATTGCGCTTCTGCTCGGACCGCTGGTCGGCACCCTGCTCCTGTTCGTCACCAGCGCGTCGTTCAACTTCATCAACGTCGTGTCGAGTCTCATCTACGTGATCGTGCTTCCCTACACCGCCCTCGCGACGACGTACCTCTATTTCGACCTGCGCGTCGGCGAGCGACGAGAACCGTCGGTGCAAGAAGTCGGCGGCGTCCTCCCTGAAGAGGCGGCAGTGCTAGCGCCGCCGCCCCTTTAGAAAAGTCGCCGAAAAAGACGCGACCGACCGCCAAGGGGCCATCGCCTCTCACCCGAGGCGGGCGATTGCGTCGCACCAGCGTGGTGAGAGACTGTCGCTTAAACCGGACCTGGCAGGCCGCGATCTCGCGCCCAAGTCCGCTACACGGGGAGGTCCACATGGCAGCCACCAGCACGCTTCCTGACGTTGGGATCGAGCTTCGAGAGGGTTACGCCAACGTCGGCGATCAGAGCTTGCACTACGTCGAGGCCGGTGATGGGCCGCTGATCGTTCTGTTGCACGGCTTCCCTGAGTTCTGGTTCGGGTGGCGTCGACAGATCGCGCCGCTCGCGGCGGCTGGTTTTCGGGTCGTCGCCCCCGACACGCGCGGCTACAACCTGTCCTCCAAGCCGGAGGGCTTCAAGGACTACGGCGTCGACCTGCTCGCTGCCGACATCCGCGGGCTCATCGGCGAGCTCGGTGCCGAGTCGGCGCTGTTGGTCGGTCACGACTGGGGTGGAAGCATCGCTTGGACCGTTGCGATGAACCATCCCGAAGTGGTCGACCGGCTCGCGATCCTCAATGCCGCCCATCCACGGAAACTCTCGGAGGGGCTGAAGCACCCAAGCCAGCTGCGGAAGTCCTGGTACTTCTTCTTCTTCGCGACTCCGGGCCTGCCCGAGGAAGTCGTGCAGGCGAGAGACTGGCACTTCTTCCGCCACTTCCTGGAGGACGCGAACCCGCCTTACACGGACGAGGAGATCGACCGCTACAAGGAAGCGTGGTCGCAGCCTGGCGCAGCAGCCGGGATGATCAATTACTACCGCGCTTCGGTGAGGCAGTCCCAGAAGGAAGCCGCGGCAAAGCTTCGTCCGCTCTCCGCGCGGACATTGGTCATCTGGGGGGAGCGCGACTCCTACCTCGGCTCCGACCTCGCCGAGCCTCACCCCGACGATGTGCCGAACCTCGACCGCGTCGAGCGTCTACCCGACGCGTCGCACTGGGTCCATCACGACGAGGCCGAACGCGTCAACGAACTGCTGATCGACTTCTTCGCCGCCGCGAAGCAGAAGTAAGCCGGAACTGCACGGACCAACCGCGGAGGTTGCCATGAGCACCACCGTCCAGACCGCCACCGACATCCGTCCTTTCCACATAGACATGTCCGACGAGCAGCTCGCCGAGCTGCATCGCCGCGTCTCCGCGACGCGCTGGCCCTCCCGGGAGCGGGTCGACGATCGATCGCAGGGCGTTCAGCTTGGGCCGCTCCAGCAGCTCGCGCACTACTGGACGACGGAGTACGACTGGCGCAGGGCCGAGGCAAAGCTCAAGGCCTTGCCGCAGTTCACGACCGAGATCGACGGCGTGGACATCCACTTCATCCACTTGAGGTCGCAGCACGAGAATGCGCTGCCGCTGATCATGACGCACGGCTGGCCCGGCTCAGTCATCGAGATGATCGACTCCGTCG
>JBKOVW010000132.1:0-21392 GCA_046724095.1 Actinomycetota bacterium
AGCACGAGCGTCCCGTCGGCTCGCGATACCTCCCAACGCGCCCACGAGCAGCAGCGGTTCTCGACGGCTGCCAGCGCGCGCAGTTCATTTTCGATGCCCACGTCGTCGTGGAACGTCAGCTGGAGCCCGTCGTCGGTCGCGAGCCGCTCGATTCCCGCTTCGGCCCGCAAGCGCTGCCAGCGCTTCGCCTGCGCTCCCAGATCCTTCGTCGTGAGCGTGCATGAGATGTTCACCTCGTCAGCATGACTGTTAAAGTCGGCTTTAAGTCAAGTGCCTGATGCAGCGGAGCTCCTCACGATCGGCCAGGTCGCCCAACGCGCCGGGCGGGCGGCCTCGTCGCTGCGCTACTACGAGCGGATCGGCCTGCTCCCGGCGGCCACGCGGGTCAACGGCAGGCGCCACTACCGCCCCGACGTCCTGCGCACGCTGGCCGTGATCGAGACGGCGCAGCGGGCCGGCCTCACCCTCGACGAGGTCCGGTTGCTCCTCCAGTCCGCCCCGGGCGACAAAGCGGCGATCGAGCGTCTACGCGAGGTCGCCGAGCGCAAGCTGCCCGAGCTGCGGGCGACGATCGAGCGGGCCGAGCTCGTGCGCGGCTGGCTCGAGGACGCGGCGCGCTGCGACTGTCCCTCGCTCGACGACTGTCCGCTGTTCGACGAGCCGACGCAGCTGCCCGAACGTCACGCGGCATTCGCCTGATCGGGCGCCCGGCGACCGACGAGGTACCACGTCTCCATCTCGCCCTTCCCCTTGAGTGGGATCGTCCCGCGCGGCTCGTAGACGAACTCGTCCTCCAGCAGCTCCTTCGTCGCGCGCGTGATCTGGATCCGCCCGGACGTCCCGTGCGACTCCATGCGACTGGCGGTGTTCACCGCGTCGCCCCAGAGGTCGTACAGGAAGCGCTTGCGGCCGATCACGCCGGCAACGACTGGTCCGGAATTGATCCCGATGCGGAGCTCCAGCCCTAGATGGTCGATCTCGTCGACCGATCCCATCGCCGCCTGCATGTCCAGCGCCATCAGCGCGAGTGCGCGCGCGTGATCCGGCCGCGGTGAAGGGACGCCGGCGGCGACCATGTAGCAGTCGCCGATCGTCTTGATCTTCTCGAGCCCGTAGCGCTCGGCGAGCTCGTCGAAGTGGCTGAAGAGGTGGTCGAGCAAGCCGACGACCTCGGCCGGCGGGAGGCGCTCCGCGAGCGGCGTGAAGTCCACGACGTCGGCGAACAGAATCGACGCGGAGCTGAACTGGTCCGCGATCGTCCGCGTCTCGGCCCTCAACCTGTCGGCGATCGAGCGCGGCAGGATGTTGAGCAGCAGGTTCTCGGCGGTCGCCTGCTCTCTCCGGAGCGCCGCGAGCGCGTCCCGGCGCTGACCGGCGAACACGGCAAGCAGGGTGAAGACGATTGTGCCGCCGACTGCGACGTTGAGCGCCAGCATGGTGCTCGTGAACCACTCGGGGACGGTCGGCGACAGGCCGCCCCACAGCCTGCCGGCGAGGCCCGAGCCCAGGAACACGACGAGGTACGCGACGTACCAGCGAATCGCGTTCCGGACGTCGCTGAACACGAGCGCGCCGAGTGGAGCGAGGATCCCCCAGAGACCGACGCCGCCGGCGCCCAGGAAGCCCCCCAGCGGAATCATCGAGAGCGTCGGGGCGAGCAGGATCGCGACCTGGCCGACGAGCAGGAACATGCCGAAGTCGCGCGTGCGCGAGAACACGACGATCGACGTGAGCAGGACCGCGGTGTATCCGAGCGGTACCCAGCCGACCGGCGACCCGAAGGCGAGATAGAGGCCCGACCAGATCAGCGAGACCGGCAGGATCAGCACCGAGATCAGCACGAGCAGCGCTTTGTTCGCGCGCGTGTCCTCGTCGTCGTGCGGGTCCGCGCCGATCAGCGCCAATTTCGCGAGCAGCCGCTCCGTCACAAACGAGACGGTACAAGGCAGTGCCGCTAGGGTCCGCGGCGTGGAGGCACAGACGGCCAACTACGTCGAGGCGCTCGCGCGGCTGAGCCTGTTCGCCGACCTGCCGCACCCGCAGCTCGAGTCCCTCGCGCACTCGTTCGCGGAGGAGGTTTTCGCGGAGGGGCAACGCGTCATCCGTCAGGACGTGACCGGCGGCGGCTTCTACGTGATCGTCGACGGGGGCGCGAAGGTCGTTATCGACGGCCAGGAGCGCGCGCGGCTCACGCAAGGCGACTTCTTTGGCGAGCTCTCGATCTTGACGGACGAGCCGCCCGCCGCAGACGTGATCGCGACCTCGCTTCTGCGCTGCCTGATCATTCCCGACAACGAGCTGAAGGCGTTCCTGCTCAAGCAGCCGAGCGTGATGTATCGAATGCTCCAGGTCGAAGCGCGGCGGTTGCGCGCGGCGAACGTTTGGACCGGCTAGGCGGACGTCCCTTCCCGCCGGGCGACTACGACGTCGTGCTGGTCGGAAGCGGGCCCGGTGGACTGCAAGCCGCGTACAGCCTCGCCCGCACCGGCATTCCGCGGTGCGCGGCGATCTCGCGTGACCCGGCGCCCGGCGGCATGTTCCGGCGCTTCCCCGTGTACCAGCGCCTGATCAGCTGGACGAAGCCGGACGCGCCGTTCGAGCGGCGGACGCGCGAATACGAGTGGTACGACCACAACAGCCTCGTGGGCGACGAGCCCGAGCACCGCGGGCTCGCGCCGGAGTTCATGGACCGCGAGTTCGACGTGCCGGCGCGCTCGGAGATGGAGGCGTCGCTCGTCGAGTTCGCGAAGCGCGGCGGCGTTCGCGTTCGCTACGGCTGCGAGTGGCTGTCGACGCGGCGGGATGGCGAAGGCTTCGTGCTCGGGACGTCGGACGGCGAGTACCGCTGCCGGGTGTGCGTGTTTGCCATCGGCGTGACCGAACCGTGGGTCGCTCCGATTCCCGGGCTCGACGCGGCGCCGCACTACGTCGCGACCGACGCGCCCGAGCGCTACCAGGGCAAAAGCGTCTTCATCGTCGGCAAGCGCAACTCGGGGTTCGAGCTCGCACAGGGCCTTCTGCCCTGGGCGAGCCGCCTAGTGCTCGGCTCGCCGCGCCCGGTGGACACCGCGGTGCTCGCCTTCTCGCCGCTCAGCATCCGCTACCTCTCGCCGTATACCGAGCACGTCCGCGGCGGCAGCGGCAGCTACGTCGTCGACGCGGCGATCGAGCGCGTCGACCGCCACGCCGACGGGTATCGCATCCATGCGAGCGGAACGACGTGGGAAGGCACACTCGAGCTCGAATGCGACGAGGTGATCGCCGCGACCGGCTTTCGCGCGCCGCTCCGCGACCTCCCGAACCTCGGCGTGGCGATGGTCAACGATGGGCGCATGCCGGCGCAGACGCCGTACTGGGAGAGCGTGTCGGTTCCGGGGATCTACTTCGCGGGCAACGTCACGCAGGCTTCGCCCGGCCTGCGCAAGCACGGTGCGACGAGCAGCTCGAGCTCCGTCAACGGATTCCGTTACAACGCGCGCGTCCTCGCGCAGCACATCGCGGAGAAGCATTTCGGGCTCCCGCGCGAGCGGCGACAGCTCGACGGCGACGACGTCGTGCCGCATCTGCTCGGCGAGCTCGCGCACGCGCCCGAGCTCTGGACGCAGAAGGGGTATCTCGCGCGTGTGGTCGACGTCGATTCTGCCGACGGTATTCGCGACGAGGGAATCGTGCCGCTGGCCGACTTCGTGGATCGCGACGGCGGCGACGCGTGTGCGGTCGCGGTCGAGTACGACGCCGACGGGACGGTCATCCCGGTCGTCTACGTGAGGCGTGGCGGTCGTCTCGTGGAGCACTCGATGCCTCCACATCCCCTACACGTGTTCGCCACCGACGAGCATCGTCAGCAGCTCGCGGCATTCCTGGCGCCGCTGCTCTCCCGAAGAGCGAGTACGTCGCGGGTCTGAGCGGCGATGGCGACGTTCGTCATGATTCACGGCGCCGGCGATGTCGGCTGGTACTGGCATCTGACAGCCGCCGAGCTTCGTCGGCTTGGGCACGATGTCGTCGCGCCGGACCTTCCGTGCGATGACGACTCGGCCGGTCTGTTCGAGTACCGCGATGCGGTGCGCGACGCAATCGGCGATCGCTCGGAGCTCGTCGTCGTGGCGCAGTCGGCCGGCGCCTTCACCGCGCCGCTCGTCTGCGAGCGGAGACCCGTCGAGCTGCTCGTGCTCGTCGCCGGCCTGGTGCCCAGGCCGGGCGAGGCGGGGAACGACTGGTGGTCGAATACCGGCTACGAGCCCGTGCACGGAGATTGGTCGGGCGACGAGGCCGCGACCTTCTACCACGACGTACCGCCGGAGTTGGCCGCCGAGGCCCAGAGGCGAAGTCGCGCGCAGTCGGATACGCCGGGTGCGCAGCCGTGGCCGCTGACGGCCTGGCCGGATGTGCCGACGCGGTTCCTGCTCTGTCGCGACGACCGCCTGTTGCCGCCGGACTTTCTGCGGCGTGTCGTCGGTGATCGTTTGGGCATCGTCCCCGACGAGATCGACGCCGGACACTGCGTCGCCCTCAGCCGGCCGACAGAGCTGGCCGAGCGTCTCGACGGCTATTACGCGACGCTACGCTGAGTTTCGGAATGGCCGAGAGGAAACGCGCGCGATTCACGAGCGAGGAGAAGCTCGCGATGAAGGAGCGGGCGCAGGAGCTGAAGGCCGACAAGGCGGACGGCGAAAGCGCCGTGCTCGCGAAGATCGCCGAGATGCAGGAACCGGATCGCGCCATGGCCGAGCGGCTCCATGCGATCGTCGAAGCCACCGCGCCGGAGCTCTTGCCGAGAACCTGGTACGGGATGCCCGCGTACGCCAAGGACGGCAAGGTCGTCTGATTCTTCCAAAGCGCGCAGAAGTTCAAGACGAGGTACGCGACGTTCGGCTTCAGCGACGCGGCGAACCTCGACAGCGGCTCTCTGTGGCCGGTCGCGTTCGCGCTGAAGCAGCTGACCGCCGCCGAGGAGGCGAAGATCAAGACGCTCCTGAAGAAAGCTGTTCGCTGAATTGTTCCGCGAATTACTGCGACGCGCTGATCCAAGCTCGTTAGATCTCCGTATGGAATGCTTGCGAACGTCCGATGTTTCGTCTATGGTGCGACGCGGCAATAGCCATGAAACCATGCTGATGACTGTCAACAACAAAACGTTCCTCGCCGAAGCGGCGACCGCCGCGTCGGCCTTGCCGTGCTGGCACAGCTTCGACGAGAAGCGCCGGCTCGGTTACGCCCTTGCCCTCGCTGGGAGGTGTGCGCGCTAGCTCCCTAGCCGCATAACGAGCCAGTCGAGGGCGACCCAACCGGGTCGCCTTCGTTGTTTCTGGAGGCGATCAGTCAACGTCGGAACCAAAGGTGATGCTCAGCTTGAACAAGCTCTAGATCGAATCGAGGCCCCGCCTGAGAGAGAAAGACCCTCGGCGCTTTGCGCTGGAAATGACGCTGGTAATGAAGCGTGTGCTTTAGCCTGCGTTTTCCCGGCAAGCGTGCGAGGCTCGGGCTCCAAAGCCCCTCCACGCAGGACGACGATCTCGCGGATGTGCGCAGTCGCCGATCGTCGATCCAGGGTCGAAGGGTTGGCGAGCGGCTTGGAAAACATCGTTCGGGTTCTTGCGAACGTGACAGAGAAGAGAGCTCTTCGCGCTGGCGGAGCGGTCTCGCTGCTGCGTCGATCTCCCTACCGGGAGGTGGACGGAGGTGCGGGATCCCGAGCTCGGGCGAGTAGCTCAGACGGCGAGAGCGCTTGTCTTACAAACAAGAGGCCGCTGGTTCGACTCCAGCCTCGCCCATCGTGTGGCCGTAGCTCAGCCGGTAGAGCGCCCGCCTGAAACGCGGGGCGCCGCAGGTTCGATCCCTGCCGGCCACACCTCGGCTCCGTAGCTCAAACGGCAGAGCTCCCGGTTCTTACCCGGGACGATGCAGGTTCGACGCCTGCCGGAGCCCTCCTGGAAGGACTGCCACCGGCGCGGTACCCCGTCTCGAAAACGGGTGGGTCCTCGGGCCTTGGGGGTTCGACTCCCTCTCCTTCCGCTCTTTCGTTCCGGTGTGGTCGAGTCGGTAAGACGCGCGACTGTTACTCGCGAGAGGCGGGTTCGAATCCTGCCGCCGGAGCCTCACGCCCCCGTGGTCGAAACGGCGATGACGCCGGGCCCTCAACCCGGAAGCTGCGGGTTCGAGTCCCGCCGGGGGTGCCTTTTCTTCTGGCTGTGGGGGAGGTTGGCCACCCCACCGGCTTCGGGCGCCGGGGATCGCAGGTTCGACTCCTGCCGGCCAGACTTGCGCGGTAGAGGAGCGGCTGTCCTCGCGAGCCTCATGAGCTCGAGATCGTGGGTTCGAATCCCACCCGCGCGACTTCTCGGGGACGTAGCTCAGCAGAGCAGAGCGCTCGCTTGTCAGGCGAGAGGCCGCCGGTTCGAGCCCGGTCGTCCCCGCTTCGCGCTCCTGGTGGCCGTGGTGTAAGCGGCAAGCATCCGAGGTTGTGAGCCTCGCGGTACCGGTTCGAGCCCGGTCGGTCACCCTCTTTAGGCGGTCGCGCGGCAAAGCCGCGCGACCTGAGGTCGGCACCGCAAGCGGTGCCTTCGCCGTGCGGACGCTGAGCATCGGTGAGCTCAGCGGGCTGTAACCCCGCTGCCTCGTGCTGTGGTCGTTCGAATCGACCCGTCCGCATCTTGGGGATGACGCTCTGGCGGCAGAGCGCCTCGCTTGCACCGAGGAGGAGCGGGTTCGACTCCCGCCGTCTCCGCTGCAGATGTTCTGATTCGCCCGAATCGTGCATCGAACCCGAGGACACATCCCGTGGACGAGTGTCGACTCGCGGCTCAGCGCGCTGCGCGAGATCTGGCTCGCAACGGCGTCACCGCGTGGTCGCCCTGACGCGGCGCCGGTGTGGTTCTGGTGGGATGGCGACGTCATCTACTTCACGTGCGCGGCACAAGCCCGGAAGGCACGGAACATCGCCCACGAGGCGGAGGTCGTCCTTCACAACGGGGACGGCGCCGACGCGATCATCCTCAAGGGTCGCGCGCAACGGGTCACCGACTCCGGCGAGCTCGAGCGCGTCGACGAGGCGTATCGAAGGAAGTACGTCGACCCCCATTCAGGCGCTCATGCGACGATCTTCATCGCCGACGACCATGTCTATCGAGTGGAACCTCGATTGGTGATGGCCTGGTCGTACGCCGATATGACGACCCGCACCGACTGGCGCACCGAGTAACAAACTCGCCTCCGTAGTGTCAACGGCAAGCACACGCCCTTTGTACGGCCGAGGTGCGGGTTCGACTCCTGCCGGAGGCTCCTTCGCGGACGTAGCTCAGCGGGAAGAGCACCGGAGCGCCACTCCGGAGAGACCCGTTCGATCCGGGTCGTCCGCTCTCTCAGGCCTGTGGTGTAAGCGGAAGCACGGCGAGCTCCAACCTCGCCGGTCCGGGTTCGAATCCTGGCGGGCCTGCTGCACGACGTTCGTCGCGGGCCGGAGCGGCTCGGTTATCTCACTGGGCACGAGAGGCCTTCGGGCCTGCGGTTCGACTCCGCGCTCCGACCGCACGCCACGACCGCGACGTTCACGTTTCGCCAGACCTGCTGCGGGCCGGAGCGGATCCGGTTATCGCCTCCTAAGCGACAGGTCGCGGGTTCGAGTCCCGCCCGGGGCGCATTCGTGCTCCGGTAGCTCAGTCGGTAGAGCAGTTCCGGACTGCACCACCACGACCGCAGCAGCACCGTAAGAGAGACACCGCGGGCCGGAGCGGAGCGGTTATCGGTAGAGCGCCCGGACGAGGTCCGGGAGGTCGCGAGTTCGATGCTCGCCCGGCCCGGGCTCTTGAGGGCCGGTAGCTCAGATCTTGCCGCTGTGCGACGCCACGACCGCGGTTACGACGACGAAAGGAGGACGCCGGTGTCCTACCTGCTGCAGCACACGCGGCGTCCCGCTCGGACGCGGCGCCGCTCGCAGAACGCTCGCGTCGACGAGCGTCTGCGTCTCAACCGTCCGAGCTTCGGCGGCGGCGCCGAGGTGCGCATCTTCGTCGAGGACACCTCGGCGAAGGCACCGCGTCGCCGGACGCCGTCGCCGCGGCTCAAGCTTCGGATCAGCGACTGCGTGAACCAGATCAACCTCGAGTTCGCGGTCGAGTCGGCCGCGCTGCGCGACAACTCACTGCACAAGATCGACACGCTGCTCGCCGCGCTGACGCGTTTCCGCGCTGCGCTCGCCGCCGAGGCGCAGCTGTATGCGGTGCGCGAGCGGCGATGTTGATGCCGCGGCATTCACCGATCATGGTCAACGACGAAAGGAGGTGCGAGATGTCGTACCTGAAGCGCCATGGCACGAAGCGTCTTCCGCAGTGGGCGTCGCTTCCGGGCCAGGTGAAGAACTCCAATGCCGGCTACTCGTGGCCGGTCGACGAGTGGACGCGGCTGCGCCGCTTCCTGATCCTCGGCTCCGAGGGCGGCTCGTACTACGCCTCGGAGTGGAAGCTGACGCGCGAGAACGCGAAGGCGGTCGAGCGGGCGGTGCGTGCCGACGGCGCGCGCGCCGTCGCGGAGATCGTCGCAGTCTCGCGTGAGGGCCGCGCGCCGAAGAACGATCCGGCGCTGTACGCGCTGGCGGTCGCGGCCGGCCTCGGCGACGAGCCTACGCGCAAGGCGGCGCTCGAGGCACTCCCCCAGGTGGCGCGTACGGGCACACACCTGTTCCGGTTCGCCGCGTTCGTCGAGGGCTTCCGCGGCTGGGGCCGCTCGCTGCGGCGCGCGGTCGGCCGCTGGTACGCGGCGCAGCCGGTCGACGCACTCGCCTACCAGGCGGTCAAGTACCGTCAGCGCGAGGGCGTCACGCACCGCGACCTGCTGCGCCTGGCACACCCGGCGCAGGCGGTCTCGGCGGGCAACCCGACGCTCGCGGTCTCCGACGAGCATCGCGTGCTGTTCGAGTGGATCGTCCGTGGCGGCGACACCGACGGCCTGCCGCGCCTGGTCGAGGGCTACGTGCGTGCCCAGACGGCCGAGACGCCGAAGCAGACAGCCGAGCTCGTGCGCGAGTACCGGCTGCCGCGCGAGGCGCTCCAGCCGGAGCACCTGACGTCGGCCGAGGTGTGGGAGGCGCTGCTCGACGAGATGCCGATGACCGCCGTCGTCCGGAACCTGGCGACGATGACGCGTGTCGACGTGATCGCGCCGGGCTCCGAGGGCACGGCGCGTGTCGTCGCGCAGCTCGGCGACGCGGAGCGCATCCGTCGCGCGCGGGTGCATCCGATCGCGCTGCTGATCGCCCAGCGCACGTACGCAGCCGGCCGCGGCCTGCGCGGCCGCAACACATGGGTTGCGGTGCGCGAGGTCGTCGATGCGCTCGACGCCGCTTTCTACGCCTCGTTCGGCAACGTCGAGCCGACCGGCAAGCGGCTGCTGCTGGCGCTCGACGTCTCCGGCTCGATGGCCGGCGGCTGCGTCGCCGGTGTGCCGGGCCTGACGCCGCGCGATGCGTCGGCGGCGCTGGCGCTGGTGACGGCGGCGACCGAGGCGACGTACGAGGTGGTCGGCTTCTTCGCCGGCAAGGGCGGCTTCAAGGTCGATCGTCAGCGTCGGTGGTATCTCGGCCACGACGGTCTGACCCCGCTGCCGCTCTCGCCGCGCCAGCGGCTCGACGACGCCGTGAAGACGGTGTCCGACCTGCCGTTCGGCGGCACCGACTGCGCACTGCCGATGCTGTACGCGCAGGCGCGTGAGTGTGAGGTCGACACGTTCGTGATCTACACGGACTCGGAGACCTGGGCCGGCGACATCCACCCGGCGCAGGCGCTCCGCGACTACCGTCGCGCGTCGGGCATCGACGCGCGGCTGATCGTGGTCGGCATGGTCTCGAACGGCTTCTCGATCGCCGACCCGGCAGATCGGGGAATGCTCGACGTCGTCGGCTTCGACACGGCGACGCCGCAGCTGATCTCCGACTTCGCCCGCGGCACGCTCTGATCGGAGCGGGCTCGGTTGGGCGAGTGGAAGGGCGCCTCGCCGAGCTGTCCAGGCCCGGCGCCAGAGTCTGGGGGAACGACCGAGAGGAGGAGTGGGGGTATGGATTCGCGGCAGCTCGTCGAGCAGGGCACGATCCTGCGCGCGACCGTCGGCTCGACCGTGCACGGACTGCATCACGGCGGCCAGGACGACCGCGACGAGATGGCAGTCTTCGTCGAGCCGCCCGAGTATCTGCTCGGCCTCGCCCGCGCCCGCGGCATCCGCGGCGGACGCTACGGCTTCGAGCACTACGTCGAGCGGACGCAGCCCGAGGGCATGCGCTCGGGTCCGGGCGACCTCGATCTCGTCGCCTACAGCCTGCGCAAGTACGTGCGACTTGCGCTCAAGGGTCACCCGACGATCCTGCTGCTGCTCTTCGTCCCGGACGAGCTCGTTCTGGTCGATACCGAGCTGGGCGAGGAGCTCCGCGCGCTGCGGCCGGCTCTGCTCTCGCGCCGGGCAGGCCGCGGGTACCTCGGCTACCTGCGCGGACAGAAGGAACGGCTCCTCGGCAAGCGCGGGCAGAAGCGCGTCAACCGGCCGGAGCTCGTCGAGGCGCACGGCTTCGACACGAAAGACGCAATGCACGCCGCGCGGCTCGGCTACCAGGGCCTCGAGCTGCTCGAGACCGGCATGCTCACACTGCCGATGCCGGAGCCGGAGCGGTCGCGCGTGATGGCGATCCGGACCGGCGAACGCACCTTCGAGGAGACGATCGCCGAGATCGACGAGGTCGAGCAGCGTCTGGCCGAGACTGTCGAGCGGACGCCGCTGCCGCCCGAGCCGGACCGGGCAGCGGTCGACCGTTTTCCTCGTCGACGCATATCGGCGCGCCTGGTGCTGGTAGCAGACAGCGCGCACGAGCACCTGCGGGCGTGGCGGAAACAGGCAAGACGCACCGGCCTCAGAAGCCGGCGGGCTTCGGCCCATGGGGGTTCGACTCCCTCCGCCCGCACCTGCCTCCGTAGCTCAGTGGAAGAGCGCCGGGCTTCGAACCCGGGCGCAGAGGTTCGACTCCTCTCGGGGGCTTTCTCGCGACACCGTGGCCGAGCGGCAAGGCGCGCGCTTGCAAAGCGCGCTACGGCGGTTCGAGTCCGCCCGGTGTCTTGCCGACACACAAAGGAAAGGAGGAAGCAGATGAGCACGATCAAGACATTCGGTCCCGTCGACGAGCGGAGCCTGGGTCAGCTCGAGCGATGCATGGAGGCGGGCGACGCCGAGTTCGGCGTGCTCTGCGCCGACCATCACCCGGGCTACTCGCAGCCGATCGGCGGCGGCGTTGCCTACGAGGGCTTCGTCTCGCCGTCGGGCGTGGGCTACGACATCGGCTGCGGCAACAAGGCCGTGCGGACGGAGCTGACGCGCGGCGATCTCGGCGCCCTCGGCGGCGTCGAGTCGATCATGCGCGAGATCACGCGCCGGATCTCCTTCGGCATGGGCGTCCCGGCTCAGGAGCGGGTCGACCACCCGGTGCTGGACAAGATCCGGAACGCGGACTTCCGCCCGCAGCGGAATCTGTCGCAGCTGGCGGAGTCGCAGCTCGGCACCGTGGGCTCCGGCAACCACTACGTCAACCTGATGGAGGACGAGGACGGCCGGGTCTGGGTGGGCGTCCACTTCGGCTCGCGCGGCTTCGGCCACAAGACCGCGTCCGGCTTCCTGGCGCTGGCCGAGGGCAAGCGCTTCGGCGACCGGGCGGGCGAGGGCGAGATGGACTCGCCGCCGGTGCTGTTCGAGGTCGGCTCGGAGCTCGGCGAGTCGTACGTCGCAGCGATGGAGCTCGCGGGCGAGTACGCGTACGCGGGCCGTGACGTCGTGGTGGCCAAGGTGCTCGAGATCCTCGGCGCGGAGGCCGGGCACGAGGTGCACAACCACCACAACTTCGCGTGGCGCGAGGAGCACTTCGGCCGCACCTACTGGGTGATCCGGAAGGGCTGCACCCCGGCCCGCCCGGGACAGGAGGGCTTCGTCGGCGGCTCGATGGGCGACGAGTCGGTCATTCTCGAGGGCGTCGAGTCGGCCGAGAACGAGCAGGCGCTGTTCTCGACCGTGCACGGTGCCGGCCGCGTGATGAGCCGCTCGCAGGCGGCCGGCCGGGTGCGGCGAACGACGGTGTTTGCGTGCTCTGTGCGGGACTGCGAGTTCTCGGTCCCGGCCAAGGGCTACGCGGGCCAGACCTGCCCCGACCACCCGACCGCGAAGATGCGGAAGTGGAAGTCGGAGCAGGTGGTGCGACCGGGCAAGGTCGACTGGCCGGCCGTGCGGGAGCGCCTGCGCGAGCAAGGCATCGTGCTCCTCGGCGGCGGCGCGGATGAGGCGCCGGAGGTGTACAAGCGCCTCCCGGACGTGCTGGCCGCACACGGAGACACGATCCGCGTGAGGCACACGCTGCGTCCGCTCGGCGTCGCCATGGCCGGTCGCGACGTGTACGACCCGTACAAGGACTGAGGGCCGCGCAAGCGGCCCTCAGTCGTTTCGCAGCGTTACGACCGTGACGAACCCGTCGAGCGCCTGATCGACTGGCTCAGCCGCCGGGGCTGACGCCAAACCATCTCGGCATTTCCCTCGTAACCGTTCTTTGGGCGGGTGTCTACCGGTCGGCGTACCGCTTCTGCCGGACGTCTACCGAAACCGAATCGGAGGTGGACACATGGTTGCGAGAATGGTGCTCATCGCGGGTGTGGCCCTCGCCGTGACCGCCGGTGTCGTAGCGGCGGGGCTCAGCGCGGGTCCGATCATGGGGCCGGCCAGCAAGACCAGCCGCCCGGCCTTTCACGGCTTCTACGACGGTCACAAGGTGACGTATCTGAACACGGACGTGTCGAGCAAGGCCGACGCGACGGCGATGCACATCAACTATTCGGCCAGGATCGGCCAGGTGAAGGGGCTGCCGGAGATCTACCTCGTCCAAGGGAAAGCCGCCGCCGGACAGCTCGCCATCTTCGGGTCCGAGCCGGGAGAGAAGAATTACTCGCCGCTCTGGTCGGAAACGATCCTTGCGTGGAAAGCTGGTGCGAAGCCGACGCTGATTACGAGCGACACGCAGATCGACAAGATCGAGAAGACCGGGAAGCTCACGGAGCGCGACGCACATGTCGTACTCAACTGCCCGATCATCTCGGTGGCGAAAGGCAGCTAGCCGAACGACTGCTTCCGGGCCCTCCGCGCCGAGTCGCTTTATTTCGTATAGTTACGTGGCTTCAAAATCTAAAGCGAGGAGGCGCGGAGCCCATGGGCGTGATCGATGAGCTGGTGCACAACGCAGACTCCTACGGCGAGTCGTTCGCGGGCGGCGAGTTGCCGCTCCCACCTGCGAAGCGCGTCGCGATCGTCGCGTGCATGGACGCGCGCCTGAACCCGTATGGGCTGCTCGGGCTGCACGAGGGCGACGCCCACGTCATCCGCAATGCCGGCGGCGTGATCACCGACGACGAAATCAGGTCGCTGTCGATCTCGCAGCGGCTGCTCGGGACGGAGGAGATCATGCTCATTCACCACACCGACTGCGGGATGCTCACTTTCAGCGACGACGAATTCCGCCGCCAGGTCGAGCATGAGACCGGCGTGAAGCCCGAGTGGGCCGCCGAGGCGTTCGACGATCTGGAGCGCGACGTTCGTCAGTCGATCGCGCGGATCAAGGCGAGTCCGTTCATTCCGAAGAAGGATCAGGTGCGCGGCTTCGTCTACGAAGTCGAGAGCGGTCGCCTGCGCGAGGTGATGTAGTCCGGCCGGCGTCGTTCTACGATCGCCCCGGTGACCGACAACGAGCAGTTCTGGCGCGCCATCGTCACGGGCGACGCCGGCGTGATGCGACGCGAGCGCAGGCGACATCGGCGCATCCCGGGCGCGCCTCGCTGCAAGACGTGCCTCGTGCCGCTCGGTGGACCGGCGGCACCCGTCGTTCGCCTCGTCCTCAAGCGCCGTCCATCCACCATGAATCCCAACTACTGCGACGTCTGCGAGACGTTCGTGCGGACGCATCCCGGGGGCGCCGAGGTCGAGATCTCGATGCTGTTCGCCGACGTGCGCGGGTCGACGACGCTCGCGGAACAGCTGCGGCCGACGGAGTTCAGCAGGCTCATGAACCGCTTCTTCGACCGCGCGAACCGCGTCGTGATCGACAGCGACGGGGTCGTCGACAAGCTCGTCGGCGACGAGGTCGTTGCGCTCTATGTGCCGGCCGTCGGCCCTGACCACGCGCGAAGGGCGGTCGAGGCGGCCGGCAAGCTGCTGCGCGCGACTGCCGACCTCGTTCCAGTCGGTGCCGGCGTCCACACCGGCGTGGCGTACGTCGGTGCGGTCGGCTCTGATTCCACCGTCGCCGACTTCACCGCGCTGGGCGATGCGGTCAACGTCACGGCGAGGCTTGCGTCGGTCGCCGGCGCGGGCGAGGCGCTGGTCAGCGAGGCGGCCTACACGGCTGCCGGTTCCGACCTCGGCGCGCTCGAGCGGCGCGAGCTCTCACTGAGAGGCCGGGACGCGCCGCTCGCGGTGCGGGTCGTCCGCGGCTAGTCCTCGAGGATCTCGAGCACGCCGGACGGCGTGTCGAGCGCCTCGACTGTGCGTCGCGCCGCCTCGTCGACATGGACGCGCGGCGGTGGGGGCCGACCCTCTTCGTAGTACGTCCCCGGCCCGTAGAGCCGGCCGTAGCGAAGCACGACGCCGCCCGCCTCGAGAACGGATCCCTCCAGTTCCTCGACCGCGGCGCCGCCCTCGCCCGGGAGGCGCCAAGCCACGCTCTGGGCGAGAAACCGCTCAGCGCGGGCGGCGCGCGCCGCTGCGAGCAGGTTGCGGGTTCCCTCCCGCCGGATGCGTGCGTTCGCATCGCGGGATTCGGAGACGAGCGCCGCGTCGTCCGGCAGGTCCGTGAGCTCATGCAGCACGACGTTCGGCCGGAAGGAAACGACCGCAGCTTCGAGGCGGCCGGCGTCGAACACGTCGCACACGACCGGTTCGGCGCCGAGGGCGCGAATCTCACGGGCTTTTTGCGCTGACCGCGTCATCCCCGCGACGTGATGCCCGTCCCCGACGAGCAGCGGCAGGAGGCGGATGCCGATCACGCCTGTAGCTCCGGCGACGAAGATCCTCATGAGATTGGCATATGCCTATATGGGTATATGATGTCCACCAGATGGCACGGGCGGCGACCACCACGGATGCATTCAACGCGGTCGCGGAGCCGAGGCGGCGCCAGATCGTCGAGGCGCTGGCGCGCGGCGAGCGACCCGTCAACGAGCTCGTCCTCGAGGTCGGGCTCGCCCAGCCACAGGTGTCGAAACACCTGCGAGTCCTGAGGGAAGTGGGAGTGGTCGACGTGCGTGAACAGGGACGACAGCGCGTGTACCGGCTGAACGGCCGCGCGCTCAAGCCCATCCACGACTGGGTGAAGAGCTACGAGCGCATGTGGTCGGACCGGTTCGAGGAACTCGACGCGGTGTTGGAGGAGCTCAAGCAAAAGGAGCAAGGAGATGCCAGTGAGTAGCGGCAAGGCCAAGGTGACGCTTCCGACCGACGAGCAGATCCTGATCGTGCGGGAATTCGATGCACCCAAGCACCTCGTGTACAAGGCATTGACCACGCCGGAGCTCGTCAAGCGCTGGTTCCACGCGAATCGCGGCAGCGTGAAGAGCGCAGAGATCGACCTGCGCGTCGGCGGGAAATGGCGTTACGTGTCCGAAGCCGACTCGTTCGGCGAGATCGGCTTCCATGGCGAGTACCGCGAGCTCGTTCCCGACGAGCGCATCGTCTGGACGGAGTTCTACGAAGGCGTCCCCGAGGGCGTAGCGGAGGAAGATGCCACACCCGTCAACACCGCGACCCTGGCGGAGTCCGACGGGCGCACCACGCTCACCGTCCTGATCCAGGCGCCGAGCAAGGCGGCACGTGACGCGATCGTCGAGTCGGGGATGGAAGCCGGAATGCAGGACGCGTACGACCTGCTGGAAGGGGTGGCTCAGTCGCTGCGATAAGGGCGGTAGGGTGCCACCATGGTCACCCACGTCGCGGCCTTTCTCGCCGTTGCGGTTGTGGTGATCGTGACGCCCGGTCAGGACACGGCGCTGACGATCCGCAATACGCTGCTGGGCGGACGGCTCGGCGGCATCGCGACGGCGGTCGGAGTTGCGGCCGGGCAGGCGGTTTGGGCGTTGGCGACGAGCGCCGGGCTCGCCGCTGTCCTCGAGGCGTCGCATCCTGCGTTCGTGGCCCTCCGTCTTGCGGGTGCTGCCTACCTCATTTATCTCGGCGGGCGTGCCCTCTACGACGCCGTGCGTCTGCGCTCACGAACAGTCCGTGGGGAAGCGATCTCTGAATTGGGTAGTCGCATGAAGCCGCGGCGGGCTCTTCGCCAGGGGCTGATCAGCAACCTGGCCAATCCGAAGATGGTTGTCTTCTTCACGAGCTTGCTGCCGCAGTTCGTAGCTCGCGGTCACGCGGCGTTCGCCCCGTTGCTGCTGCTCGGGCTCGTCTTCGCGTCCATGACGCTGTTCTGGCTGACCCTGTATGCAATCGCGGTTGCGAAGGCGCGGGTGCTGCTCCTGCGGTCACGAGTGCGCCGTGCGGTCGACGCGGTCACCGGTGCCGTGCTCGTCACATTCGGCGTGCGGCTGGCGAGCGAGAGCGGCTGACGACGACCGCCCAGCTGTCACATCCAAGGCGTCTGGCGCGTCTTAGAAGTATGGAACCACTCGCACTGACAACCGATGTGTCCGCGCTGCTCTGGACGGCGCTGGCGACACTCGTCTTCCTGCTCGTGCCCGGCGTTGTGTACTCGTATTACGTGCTGGCGCGGTGGATCGACGACGACAGCTACGCCGGCGTCATGGCGACCGTCGAGCGTCGCCACTCCCGAACGGGCAGCTAGCGAAACCTGGGCGCGGTAGCTTTGGGCCATGCCCGAGGCAGCCATCCTTGCCACGGATGCAGGCCTCGTACCTGCCGGTGAGGGTTGGTTCGTGCTGAATCTCCGTGCGGCGGCCTGGGAACGCAAGGGAGAGTTCGGCGTTCGTTGTCGCGTCGAAGCGCCGGACGCGCGCTTTCCGCGTTTTGGCATCTCCATGCACATGCTCGAGCCCGGCCAGCCGAATGCGCTCTATCACGCCGAGGAGACGCAGGAGGGCTTCCTCGTGCTCGCCGGAAAGTGCCTGGCGATCGTCGAGGGGAGGGAGCGGGAACTGCGCCAGTGGGACTATTTCCACTCCCCGCCCAAGACGCCACACGTGATCGTGGGAGCCGGTGAGGAACCGTGCGTCCTCGTCATGATCGGTGCGCCGCGCACAGCGTCGCTCGCAGAAATGGACTACCCCGAGAACGAGATCGCCGCCCGCTTCGGAGCGTCCGTCTCCCGCTCCACGAACTCATCGCGCGAGGCGTATGCAGACCGCCGGGCCGACGGCGTGCCGGAGCCTGCGCCCGGACCTCTGCGCTGAGCGCCGGCCCGATGGGGCTCCTCGACCGTGACGATTCGGTGCTCGTGGTCATCGACGCCCAGCCGGGCTTCTTGGCCGCCGAGGCGGAGCCCGCCGTCGAGCGGATGGCGTGGCTCGTCTCGGTCGCCGCGCGGCTCGGCGTGCCGGTAGTGGTCACTGAGGAGGAGCCGGAGCGCAACGGCGCAACCGACTCGCGCATCGCCGATCGCTGGCCGTCCGGCACTCCGGTGCTGACGAAGCCGACGTTCGGGCTCGCCGGGACCCCCGAGATTCTCGAGACCGTTGGTGCGACCGCGCGCCGCACCGCAGTGGTGGTCGGATGTGAGACCGACGTGTGTGTCGCGCAGTCGGCGATCGGCTTGGTGGCCGCCGGCTTCGCATGCGTCGTCGTGGACGACGCGACGTTTTCACCCGGTGAAATGCACGAGCGCGGCCTGGCTCGCCTCGCCTCCGAGGGCGTCGCGCGGAACCACGCAAAAGGCGTCACCTACGAGTGGCTGCGCACGGTCGAAGACGCCCACGCGGTGCTCGACGATCCCTCGCTTCCCGCACCGCCCTTTCGGCTCTGACGCTCATGCGCACCACTCGGCGGCGGTGCGCTCGATCACGGCTTTCAGACGCTCCAACGACCCGAGGTCGACCCACTCCGCCTCGGCATGCGCACCCGCTCCCGAAGGTCCGTACAGCACTGTGGGGATTCCGGCGCCGGCGATCAGAGCGGCGTCTGTCCAAAACGGCGCGCCGACGAGGTCCCGCGTGCCCGCCATGCGCGCGACGAGCTGGACGAACGGATGGTCGACGGGCGCCTCGTAGGCGTCACGACTTGCGATTACGTGGAGCGTCGCATCACCCGCGAGCTCGCGTAGCTCGCGCTCGACGTCGGCTGCCGTCTCGCCTGGGATCGTGCGGCGCTCCCCTGACAGCACGCAGCGCGCCGGGAAGCTCGACAGCTCCTGGCCGCCCTCGATCACCGACGCGTGCACGGACCCGGTCCCTACGAGGGGATGGCGCGGACCCGACGTGAGTCGCTCGTCGAGCTCCTCGAGCGCGACGAGGATGTGGCCCATCTTCACGATCGCGTCGACGCCGAGATCAGGGCGTGACCCATGGGCGGCGACACCGTGCGTCTCCAGCTCGAAGCCGACGAAGCCTCGATGCGCGACCGCCAGCTGCAGGTCGGTCGGCTCGGGCACGATCGCGCCGTCGGCGCGCACGCGCTCGAGCACCGCCTCGGTGCCGATCGACGCGAGCTCCTCGTCGGCGACGGCAGTGACGATCACGTCGCCGCGCAGGCCGCGAGCGCCGGCCGCCGCGATGAGGATCGCGGCGAGCGCGCCTTTCATGTCGTAAGCGCCACGCCCGTACAGGCGACCGTCCTCGACACGGGCGACATGGGGCGCCTCCATTCCTGCGACGCCGACCGTGTCGAGGTGCGCGTTCAACAGGAGAGAAGGCCCGCCACCGGAGCCGCTCCGCCTCGCAACCACGCTCGGCCGGTCGTCTCCGACGAGCTCGACGTCGAGGCAGTGTTGGGAGCACCACTCCGCCACGAAGAGCGCAATCTCGCGCTCGCCCCTTCCGCCGGGAACGAGCGAGGGGTTGATCGAATCGATCTCGACCAGCTGAGCCGTCAGCTCGGTTAGATCATCCATTCGCTGCGACGATAAGCCCTCTTCGATTACCGTCGCCGAATGGTGCAGGTGGAAGCCGCTCATCGCTTCGACGTTCCGGTCGAACGTGGTTTTGCGTTCATCACAGACACGTCGAACTGGTCGAAATTCTGGCCCGGGTATGTCCGCCTCGAGGAAGGCTCGAGCTGGCGAGCAGCTGGTGACACGGCCCGGCTGGTCACGCGCCTGCTCGGGCGTAACCGGCTGCTGACGATGAGGATCACCGCCTTCGAGTCAAATCGGACCGTGACGTACACCAGCACGCAGCCTGGGCTGCCCGACGCTTCCCATGAGCGGCGCTTCGAGCCCGACGGCGGCGGTTTCGTCTACGAACTGGTCGTGCAGTACGAGCCGCGCAAGGGCCTAACGGGCGTTTTCGATCGCTTCCTCCTCAGTCGGGCAATCCGGCGGGCGTTCCGGAGGACCTTCGCGGCCTTGGAGACGGAGTTCGAACCCTGGCATTCGGCAAGCGTTTCCCGTACACATTGAGTCGGCGTGATAGACAAGCCGGAGATGCGCACGCCGCAAGCCGGGATTTTCGCCCTGGGCACGGCGTCGCACGCGTATCTCGAGTTCGACGCATTGGGTGGTCGCGATCGGCGTGAGCTTGTCGGCGCGATCGCGTCGCTGCGCGAGCCGAGGACGACCATGGGCGGCGTCAACCTCGTCGCCGGCTTCAGGCCCGAGCTCTGGAGGAGCGTTCTCCCCGACGATGGCCCGCAGGCGAAAGGATTCGACGAGGACCTGCTCGGGATCGACGGCTTCACGATGCCGGCCACACAGCACGACGCGATCCTCTGGCTGTCGGGAAGCGCCTACGACGTCGTCTTCGACGTGGCGCGTATGGCGATTCGCTCGCTCTCGGAGCTTGCAGCGCTCGCAGAAGAGACCTCGAGCTGGCCATACCAACACGATCGTGATCTGACCGGCTTCATCGACGGCACCGAGAATCCGTCGTTGATCGAGGCGCCCGAGTTCGTCCTCGTCCCCGATGGGGCACCCGGCGCGGGCGGGGCGCTCCTGCTCCTGCAGAAGTGGGCGCACGACGCCGCTGCCTGGGAGGCGCTGTCGGACGCACAACAGGAGCTCGTCATGGGCCGCCGCAAGCTCGACAGCGTCGAGCTCGATGACAAGCCCGACGACTCCCACGTCGCCAGCACCGACCAGGACCGGCTCGGAAAGATCTTCCGCCGCAACACGCCCTATGGCACGGTGACCGATCACGGGACGATGTTCGTCGGGTTCTGCTCCGAGCAGCGCCCTCTGACGGAAATGCTCGAGAGCATGGCCGGATTGGACGACGGGACAAGGGATGCGCTGACGCGCTACACGCGCCCGGTCACGGGCGCGTACTACTTCGTGCCGTCGACCGAGTCTCTGCGCCGGGTCAGCCGAGCCGAATCAGGTTGAGCCTGGCGAGTGCTGACTTACTCACGAGAGGAGTGTGTCGATGGAAATCACGGAAACGCCAGTCACGTACACCGACGCTCCGACGCAACGAGTCGCGGCCGGCAACGGCATCGAGTACGCCTATCGCGACGTAGGAGACGGCGATCTGCCGCTCGTCCTGCTGCAGCACTTTCGCGGCAATCTCGACAACTGGGATCCCGCGCTGATCGACGCGCTCGCCGCCGACCGGCGCGTGGTCACGTTCGACAACGCCGGCGTCGGGGCCACGAGCGGCACGACGCCGAATACGGTCGAGGCCATGGCCCATGACGCCATCGCTTTCCTCGAGGCGATGGACTTCCAGCGGGTGGATCTACTCGGCTTCTCGATCGGCAGCTTCGTCGGGCAGGAGATCGCGCTGATTCGACCCGACCTGCTGCGGCGCATCGTGCTCGCATCCTCGGCACCGCAGGGTGCCGCCGGGATGCACGGCTGGGCGCCGGAGGTGATCGGCGCGGTTGGTGCGCCGGAGACGAGCCCGGAGGGATATGTCTCAGTGTTCTTCGCCCAGACGAAGACGAGTCTCGAGGCAGGCCAGGCGGCGGCAGGGCGGATCTTCGGCGGACGGACTGACGACCGGGACGAGCCGACGACGTGGCAGACCCGTCAGGCGCAGTACGACGCCGTCTGTGCGTGGGGAATCCCCAATCACTCGCTGCTCGAGCGGGTCAGCGCAATCGACCTGCCGGTGTTCGTCGCGAACGGCGACAGCGACCCGATGATCCTTCCTCGCTATTCGCACCTGCTGGCGGGCCTTCTCCCGAACGCGCGGCTCACGATCTATCCGGACTCGGCGCACGGCTTCCTCTTCCAGCACCACGGTCAGTTCGCCGCCGACGTGCATGCGTTCCTCGAGGAG
>JBKOVW010000267.1:0-3277 GCA_046724095.1 Actinomycetota bacterium
GGCGATCGTCGTCCCGTCCTTGGCGATGTCGACGAAGATGTCGCCGGGCGTGCCGTCCTCGTACAGGCCGACGTGGATGTAGCCCTCGTAGTCGCCGACGCGGAACTTGCGGCCGACCTCGACGCGGTCCTCCGGTAGCCGACGGCGCTGCGTCAGCGGCACGGGCGGCGCGGCGGCGACCGACAGCTGCGCATCCGTGTCCTTCTGGCCCGACAGCGGCTGTGCGACCTTGCAGTTGTCGCGGTAGATCGCGATCGCCTTGACGCCGAGCTTCCACGAATCGAGGAGGAGCTGCGAGACCTCGTCGACCGAGACCGTCTCGGGCAGGTTGACCGTCTTCGAGATCGCGCCCGAGATGAACGGCTGGACGGCGCCCATCATCTTCACGTGCCCGGCGTAGTGGATCGCGCGCTCGCCGATCGCGCAGTCGAAGACCGGGTAGTGCTCCGGCTTGACGTACGGCGCGCCGATGACGGTGTTGCGCTCGTCCACGAACGCGACGACCTCCTCGACCTCGCGCGGCGCGTAGCCGAGCTTCTCGAGGGCCATCGGCACGGTCTTGTTCGGGATCGTGATCTCACCGCCGCCGACGAGCTTCTTCGACTTGACGAGCGAGAAGTCCGGCTCGACCCCGGTCGTGTCGCAATCCATCATGAAGCTGATCGTCCCGGTGGGCGCGAGCACGGTCGCCTGCGCGTTGCGGTAGCCGTGCACCTCGCCGAGGTCGATCACGTCGTCCCAGGCCTTGCGGCAGGCGGCGAGCAGATCCTTCGGCACGGTCTGCTCGTGCTCGATGTTCCCTACCGCGGCGCGGTGCATCATCATCACGCTCAGCATCGGCGCCTTGTTCGCGGCGTGGCCGGCGAAGGCGCCCATCCGCGCCGCGATCTCCGCCGACTTGCGGTAGGCGCGACCCGTCATCAGCGCCGTGATCGCCGCCGCGTAGGCGCGGCCCTCGTCGGAGTCGTACGGCAGCCCGCGCGCCATCAGCAGGGCGCCGAGGTTCGCGTAGCCGAGCCCGAGCTGGCGGTAGGCCTTCGCGTTGCGCTCGATCTCGGGGGTCGGATACGACGAGTAGCCGACCAGGATCTCCTGCGCGAGGAACACCACGTCGACCGCGTGCTCGAACGCGTCGACGTCGAGCTCGCCGTCCTCGCGGCGGAACTTCAGGAGGTTCAGCGAGGCGAGGTTGCAGGCGGAGTCGTCGATCGACATGTACTCCGAGCACGGGTTGGACGCGTTGATCCGCGACGTGTTCGGGAGGGTGTGCCACTTGTTGATCGTCGTGTCGTACTGCACGCCCGGGTCAGCCGAGCGCCAGGCGGCGTCGGCGATCTGGCGCAGCAACTCGCGCGCCTTGGTCGTCTCGACGACGGAGCCGTCGGTGCGGGCGGTCAGGTTCCAGTCGGCGTCAGCGTCGGCGGCCTCCATGAAGCCGTCCGTGACGCGCACCGAGTTGTTCGCGTTCTGGTACTGGATCGAGGCCCAGTCTCCCGAGTCGAGCGACATGTCGTAGCCGGCCTGCTCGAGCACGCGCGCCTTCTCCTCCTCGCGCGCCTTGCACCAGATGAACTCCTCGATGTCCGGGTGGTCGACGTCGAGGACGACCATCTTCGCCGCGCGTCGCGTCTTGCCGCCGGACTTGATCGTGCCGGCGCTCGCGTCGGCGCCGCGCATGAAGCTGACCGGCCCGCTGGCGTAGCCGCCCTTGGAGAGCTGCTCCTTCGAGGAGCGGAGCTTCGACAGGTTGACCCCGGATCCTGAGCCGCCGCGGAAGATGATCCCTTCGCGCCGGATCCAGTCGAGGATCGACTCCATCGAGTCGTCGATCGAGAGGATGAAGCAGGCGCTGCACTGCGGCGTCTCCTCGAAGCCGACGTTGAACCAGACCGGCGAGTTGAAGGCGGCGTACTGGTTGACCAGGATCGCCTTCAGCTCGGCCTCGAAGGTCTCGGCCTCCGCCTCGTCGGCGAAGTAGCCGCCCTCGCGGCCCCACGCGCCGATCGTGTCGACGACACGGCCGATCATCTGCTTCACGCTTTCCTCGCGCTCGGGCGAGGACATGCGGCCGCGGAAGTACTTCTGCGCGACGATGTTCGTCGCCGTCTGCGACCAGAACTTCGGGAACTCGACGCCCTTCTGCTCGAAGACGGCGCCGTCCTTGCCGGGGATCAGGGCATCGCGCGACTCCCACTCGATCTCCTCGAACGGGTCGCGGCCGGGAATCGTGAAAAGGCGCTTGACTCCTACGCTTGCGCCGTCCTCGACGACGGTGTTCTCCAGCTGCTCAGCGGCCAACTCGACTGTCTCCAGCTCCTTCTGTGACGCCATCTTCCCTACCTCCGAATGGTATTGACACGGCCGCTTCTGGCGCGCCTGCGCGGGTCGAGCGGGACCGACAAATCTAGGGCGGGGGTCGGACGGATTCTGGGCCGTTGACCGACGGGCGCGAGTGAGAGAGGATCGTGCCGCTGGTTACAACTGCGGCTTGGGGAGGGAGAGGCAATGCTTGGCAGGCTTGGTTTCGTCGCGGCCCTCGTGACGCTGATCGCTGCAATCGTGATCCCGACTGCGGGTGCGACTGCGCCGATCCACGAGGAGGTCGTGTTCAGCGACATCACGTACGACGACTTCTACTTGTCGGATGCTTGCGGGTTCACCGTGATCAACAACCTCAGCGCCGAGGTATCGGTCACGTTCTTTCCGGCGGCTCACGGTTCGCCCGCCCACGAGGTCGACACGCTGACCCACGGGGTCATCACCTACAGCTCGCCGGACACGGGGAATTCGCTCACGCGGTCGATGAACGGAACGGCGCATTCCGTCTATCCGGAAGGGACTTCGCCCGGGAGCCCGGCGCTCCTGACGTTCATCGGGGTGAACATGTCCAGTCTCGGCACCGGCCCACCCGGCTCGGGGCAGCTCGTCGCCAACGGGACGATCCTGTTCGTCGACGACCTCGGCGTGCCGGTGACGGCGTTCGATACGAGCGGCATCGTGTCGATGCGGGGCAGCTTCGCGGCAACGACGGCCGAGATCTGCGCGGCGCTGAGCTAGGCGTACGCATGCGGAGGGAGCGGGCCAGCCGCTCCCTCCGCCGGCGAGGAGAATCCTTGCCGTCCTAGCAGATCTGGGCCACGACCACCCCCGTGCCGGGATGGCCGGGGTCGGGTCCGTAACCGGGGTTCGTCTTGACGACGACCATGTGAACGGTGTTGCCGTGGATCGTCGCGCCGTGCTTGGTGATCAAGCTCGAGACGATCACCGCCATGAACTG
>JBKOVW010000105.1:0-8549 GCA_046724095.1 Actinomycetota bacterium
TCGCGCCCCAGGTAAGGATTGGACGGCGCAGGAGTGAATAGAGCAGGCCGACCGACGCAAGGGCGATCAGATGTCCGCGGCGGGAGTTGAGGGTCAACGGCGGGCCACGACGAGTCCAGCGTGCCAGCCTGGTGCGCGCCCACCCGCCGGAACATTGATCGACTCCGCATCGAGGCCACTGCTTGCGATTAGCCATGAGATGAACGAGTTCGAGTTCCACATCTCGCCGGTTCCCAACTCGTCGCGACCCCAGACCAACTTTGGGACGTCAGGAACGAGCTCGAGCAGCCGGCGGGCATGCGCAGTGTCGTCGCTTAGACGTTGCGGACTATCGACGGCTTCGGCTATGTCCGGGATGGCACCGTCACGCCAGCGCCGGATCTCATAACGGAAGAGCCGCAGGCGACCAGCAACCTGCGCCCCCACAGGACCTTCGGCGACCACGCCGCGTTCGCCCGTCTCGCTCCACGCCGGGGCTTGCTCAATCACGAAGTGTCCCTCTGGAACGCGCACGTCGAGCGCAGAGTGATAAAGGTCGCACCGGTCGCGATGTTGCAGCCGCGCGGCAAACCACTCGAAGATCCGGCCATTCAGGCGGACGAAGCGACCGCCAGCGCCCAACGGCAGCCAGTACAACTCGACATTTGCGCCGCTTCGACCTAGGCGTTCCTCCATCCCGGACATCTCCTTCAGTGGCAGATTGATCCGCGTCCAGCCGCGTAGCCGCGGTCGTTAGGCGGCGAGCGCGTCGCTTAGCTCGAGCAGCACGCCGGGCCCGTCGAGATTCCCGATTCGCAGCACGGCCCCCTCGCGGCGCTCGATGCGCAGCTCACCTCGCTGGTAGTCGACCTCGACGATCTCGTCCAATGGGACGGCGACCCGGCCTGAGCCGTTTCCCGACAGAAGCAGGTGCAGCGTCCCGAGCTCGAGCTTGCCGGCGTGGCGGCCACCGTCGCTCTCCTCCCACCAGACTGCGTACGTCCGCTTCTTCATGTTCGCAGGATCGCGGAGAGGCAGTTCGCCGGCATCCGCATCGGGTCCCAGCTGTGCTGCGGAAAACCCGCCGGCGACAACAGAAGGCCCGCCGAGGCGGGCCTTCTTCATCGACACGCGCTTGGCGTGTTACTTGATCGTCAGCTTCAGGGTGTTGTCGTCAGCTGCCTGCTTGACCATCGTGATCTTGTAGATGCCCTTTGCCTTCAGCGTCAGCTTCGCGCCGACGCCCTCGATCTTCTTGCCGCCCGGTCCTTTGATGACCAGCGCCGCCTCGTCGAGGTTGAGCAGCGTCACCGGCCCCGTCCGAACCGCCGTCTTGCTGTACATGCGATTGTCCGGCCCACCGCCGTTGTAGAACCAGTGGCAGCCGGGATCCTTCATCGCGACGATGAGTTGCTTCGCCGAGGGGGCCGCTGCGGCCGGCGCCGCGAGCATGACGCCTGCAATTGCGGTGAAGATGAGTTTGCGCATGTCGTTCCCTCCAAGGGTGAGCGCTGTCGATTTCGCTCATCAGACACTTCCCACCGCGTCGTGTCGTCCGCGGCGACGCCGATTCCGTCGCGGGGAACTACGGATCCGCCTCGAGCTGCGGCAAAACCGCGACGACGTCCCGTAGTTCCGTCGGATGCGCCGCGGGCGGCATCGCGACACGCTGAAGTCACCCAGCACGACAGAAGGAGGTGAGCTGGGATGCGCAATCTCCTGATCGCACTGACCGGTTTTCTCGTTGGCAGCGCGCTCGTCGTCGGGCTGCTCATCGCTCTGCCCGGAGCGCCGAGCGCGACCGCGACCCCGGCGAGCGCCCCGAAGAGCGCAATGCCGCGGATGCAGGGTATGAGCGGCATGAGCATGACCGGCTCCGCCTCCTTGGCGACGCGGAAGCTGACGATTCAGCACGTCCAGAACGGATGCCACGTCTGGTCGAACGGCCACACGACCGGCGCGGTGATGCGCCTCCACCTCCGCCTGGGGCAGAAGCTGTCGATCCTCGACGCCGACGTCGACGCACACCAGCTGATGGAGCTGGCCGGGCCGATGTACCTGCGCATGGGCGGGCCGATGATGATGAACCGTGGCATGACCTTCGCCTTCACCAAGAAGGGCGTCTACCGGTTCGTCACCAAGACCGTCGAGATGGAAGGCGGCGGGATGGAGGTTAAGACCGTCGGCCCCGACAACAACCTGCAACTGCTGGTGACAGTCGCTTGAAGTAGCGTCAGCGCATGCATGCGTTCGAGATCGCCGCTGTCAGGCAGCGGCTCGCGGAGGCCGGCGGAGGGTACGAAGTAGTCCACGAATCCGCCGGCCTCGAGCTAGGTGTCTACGTCCTCGTCGCTCCGGAGCCCGACCGGCAGCAGCCGCATGACGATGACGAGCTCTACGTCGTGCTCGAGGGCACCGGCGTCCTGCAGATCGAGAGCGAGGAGGTACCGGTGCGCGAGGGCAGCGCCGTTTTCGTCGAGGCCGGCGCCGACCACCGCTTCACGGCGTACGAGCATCTGAGCGTCCTCGTCGTCTTCGAGCGCAAGCCTGCGGAAAACCCGTAACGCGTTCCGCGCAGGCGCGGATGCCTCCCACGTGCGGTCGGCGCACGCTGCGGTGAACCGATCGAGGAGGCTCACCGTGAACCGCTTGATGATCGTCGCTCGTCTGAAGCCGGACGTCCATGAAAAGGCCGAGGAGTTGCTGCGCGAAGGCCCACCGTTCGATCTCGAAGAGCTGGGCTTGCATCGCCACGGTGCCTACCTCACCGCCGGCGAGATCGTCTTCTTCTTCGAAGCGCCGGAGGTCGAGTGGATCGTGAACGAGATCATTGACGATCCCGTCATGTCCGCCGCCTTCGGTCCCTGGTACAAGCTCGTCGAAGGCACCCCGCGACTTGCGCACGAGCGGTTCTTCTGGTCGCGCGACGGGGAGAAGCTCGGCGTCGGGCTGGGCTCCTAGTCAGCCAGCAGGCCGTGCGAGAGGGCGTAGCGGACGAGCTCGGCGCGGGTTGACAGGCGCAGCTTCTGCATGATGTGCGCACGGTGCGACTCGGCCGTGCGCACCGAGATGTACAGCTGTTCCGCGATTTCCTGGTTCGTGTGCCCGAGGGCCAAGAGCCGGAGCACTTCGCGTTCTCGATCCGAGAGCGGATCGGCCTCGGCGGCCGCGCGTTCCTGTGCTTCCGCCGCGACCATGCGTGCGCCGAGCGCCGGATGCACGTAGGTGCCGCCTTCGGCGATCTCCCGGACGGCAGAAACGACCTC
Organism: Actinomycetota bacterium; assembly: GCA_046724095.1. Taxonomy (GTDB): domain Bacteria; phylum Actinomycetota; class Thermoleophilia; order Gaiellales; family Gaiellaceae; genus 3-1-20CM-4-69-9. The sequence continues at coordinate 3,246 of JBKOVW010000105.1, forward strand.
TTCGTCGGCGGCCTCCTTGAGGACGTAGCCACTCGCACCCGCGGCGAAGGCTTCGCGGACGTAGCTCGGGTCGTCCTGCATCGAGAGCACGAGCACCTTTGTCTCCGGAGACTCGGTCAAGAGCTTCGGCAGGACCTCGACGCCGCTCTCGCCGGGCATGACGACGTCGAGCAGGATCACGTCGGGCTTCAGCGCACGCGCGCGGAAGATCGCATCCTTGGCATTCCCCGCTTCGCCGACGACCTCGATGTCGTCGTGACCGTCGAGCAGGAGGCGCAGGCCCGAGCGCACGACGGCGTGGTCGTCGACGAGAACGACGCTGATCACAACGGCACCTCGACGCGCAACGTCGTCCCGGAGCTGGGCGCCGTCTCGACCGTGAGCCGGCCGTCGTGCAGCGCGACTCGTTCGCGCATGCCCTCGAGCCCGAGGCTGTCGCTGCGGACGTCGTTCGCCTCGAAGCCCTTGCCGTCGTCCTCGAGCACGACCGTCAGGACGCCTTCCCGTCGGACGAGGAAGATGCTCACGCTCGTAGCTTCCGCGTGCTTCACGACGTTCGTGAGCGCCTCCTGCACGATCCGGTAGACGGTCGTCTCGACCTCCGCCGGGAGGCGTTCCGTCCCTACGCGCGCTTCGAGCTCGACTGTGATCCCGCTGGACTCCGAAAACGTCTGCGCCAGCCGTTCGAGGGCCGGCACGAGGCCGAAGTCGTCCAATGCTTTCGGCCGCAGCTGAACGGCGAGGCGCCGGACGTCCTGCAACGTCGCGACGACGAGCTCGCGCAGGTCGCTCACCGCCCGCGTGACCTCTCCTTGTTTCTGGGCCTCCTCGACTGCACGCAGGCCGAGCAGGATCGAGGTCAACGCCTGTCCGGTCTCGTCGTGGAGCTCGCGGGCCAGTCGGCGGCGCTCGACTTCCTGGCCCGCCACTACGCGGCGCAGCGCGTCGCGCGCCACGCGTTGCGAGAGGTCGACGGCGATCGACGCGCGCAACGCGAACTGTTCGGCAAGCCGAAGGTCGGAGCTCGTGAAGCGCTGATCGCGTCCGAGTTTGTCGTGCGCGACGAGAACGCCGATCGGCCGCTCCCGCGCGCGCAGCGGAACGTACAGGCCGGTGCGGGCGCCGAGCCGCCGCGCGACGTCCTGGTTTACCTCGGGATCCTCCAGCAGCGAGTCGACGCGCTCGCTGCGTCCGCGCTCGAGCACGCGGCCGGTCTTCGACTCGCGGCTCAGCAGCTCGATCGCGCCGAGGTCGGAGGCTCCCTCGCCGTCGGCGGCGGCGACGCGCAGCGCGCCGTCTGACGGCAGCGCGATCGCGACGAGCCTCGCGCCGATCAGCTGGCGCAGCCGACCGGCGATGAGGTCCAGCAAAGGGTCGAGCTCGAGCTCACCGACGAGCGCTGCGCCGACTTCGTTTAACGACTCCAGTTGCTGCGACCACGCCGTCGCGGACTCGTACAGGCGCGCGTTCTCGACGGCGACCGCAGCCTGCGCAGCGAGCAGCGTCACGAGCTCTTCGTCCTCGTCCGTGAAGTCGCCTGTGTCTTTCTCCGTCAGGTACAGGTTCCCGTACGCGACACCCCTCAGCACGATCGGCACTCCGAGGAAGCTGTGCATCGGCGGGTGCCCGGGCGGGAAGCCGACAGAGCGCGGGTCCTGCGTCAGGTCGTGCAGCCGCAGCGGCCGCGCGTCGCGGATCAGCACGCCGAGGATGCCGCGACCGTGCGGCGGGTCGCCGATCTGCGTCTGCACATCCGGCTCGATGCCGTACGTCACGAAGCGCTCGAGGCCGCTGCCGGAGGGATCGATCACGCCCAGCGCCGCGTAGTGAGCGCGCGTCACCGCGGCGGCGGCTTCCACGATGCGTTCGAGGACGCCGTCGAGCGAGAGCTCCGCGTTGATCGCGATGCCCGTCTCGACGAGTGCACGGAGCCGGTCGGTGTCGTGCCGCGTGGCGATCCCGAAATGCTCGCAGACTGTGGTGGCGTCGCGTTGCGGGAAACCCGCAACCGCTCAACGGCTGAATCCCAGCGACTCGACGGCCGGCCGCGGATGGCACGCGCCGCGCCGGCGGTTTCACTGAGGTCATACCTAACTACCACAGGATTGGAGGAAGGACATGAGCACCATCACCGCAGAGAGCCGGAGCTCCACGATCGCGTCCTCGCGGAGCGACGTGCTGCGCAGGGCCCTCGAGTGGGGCGGCTTCGCGGCGGGCGCGATTCTCGTGACCTTCGGCATCGTCGCGATCGTCATGGGCTTCAGCGGACGCTCGACCGTGTCCGACAGCCTCAAGGCCGAGCACATCGTCGGCACGCCGGACATGACGCCGGCGCTGATCGCCAAAGAGGCGAAGGAGGCCGGCCTGACCGGCGTCGACCTGCCGACGGTGGCAGTCGCGGGCAAGGCGATCAACAGCGGGCCGCGCGCACGCGCGTTCGCGAGCTACATGCGGATCCACGCGCTCGAGGCGACCGGCGGCTACACGTACGCGCAGATGGGCCGGTTCCAGGCGAAGCCTGGCACGCCGAAGGCGCAGCTCGCCGCCGGCGGTGGCACGGACAACCCGCAGTGGGCGGTGACGAACGCGGCCACGAAGCAGCCGGTCGCGAACGGCATCCGTGACCTCTGGGTCACCGAGACCGCTCTGACCACGGCCCTCAACACCTCGTACATGGCCGACCGGCTCGGGCTGTTCGGGATCGTCATCGGAGTGGGGCTGCTGCTGACGGGCATCGGCTTCTTCGTGCTCGCCTTCGCAGTGCTCCACCGCAGGCAGGGTGCGCGTCTCTAAGCAGGCGCGACATCCGGTTCGACCACGAGTGAGGCCGCCGCGAGGCGGCCTCACTCCGTAGAACGCCGCAACGCAATCAGGGCGGCGACGGATGTCGTGGCGCCCTCGCGAACCGACACTTCGGCCATGAACCAGATCGAGCCGAAGTCCTGCATGCTCCGTCTCCACGCTGAGGGACAGAGCGAGCTCTGCCCCCGCGAACGCTGCGCGTTCTGGGAGCCGGGCGGTGCCGTCGTCGAGGGCAACTGCGTGATCGACCGCCTCGGAGCGGACGTCCGCGATCCGGCTGTGGCCGGCTACTTGCTCGAAGCGCGCGCACGGCTGGAGCGGGTTCGAGACCTCGCGGCGGCGGAGCAAGCATACCGCGAGTTCTCGCACCGACTCGGCTACGAACTTTGATTTCGCCCAACGAAGGAGAAACAGCAATGCCTACGACGATCGAGCGTTCTCACAGCAACGGCGCGAAGCCGGTCACCACTGCGTATTCGCCGCCGTCCCCTCCGCCGCGCCGTCCGCCCCGGAAGGACGACACCAGCGGCTACTGGGCCCCCGGCGGCGGCGGCGTCTTCGACGTCAAGATCGACCAGCCCGGGCTCTATCCCTTCGTCAGCCATTCGTTCGCAGCGGTCGACCTCGGGCAGGTCGGCTTGCTCAACGTCGGCAACGTCAAGGGAACGATGTCCCATTAGCACGCGGTAGTAGCGCGCCGATGGCGAAGCACGCGAAAGAGGAAATCGCACCCCCGACCTAAGAACACAGCTGCAATGCGAGGGGGACGCCGGCGACTCGCACGGGCAGCGCAAGCGCAGCCCCGGCGTTTCGTCTTCTTAGATTCACACGCTGCAGAATCCACACTTCTGGTTGAACGGGCACGCGGGCACAGCCCGCGCGTCCTCTTAAGGGCAGCCCAAGCGCAGCTCAGGTCTGAGCTCGTCGAGCTAACTAGGGCACGCGAGAAGCCCGCACGACGAGCGGCCGGACGGCGCGCTCGCGCGAGCCCGGCACCAGCCCGTCCGCGCTGGAGATGTCGGACGCGGTCAGCAGGATCGCGCCCGGCTTCGGCGCGTTCCCGATCGAGTGCAGCGGCGCCCACGCGTTGCCGCCGGCGAAGCTGACGTCCTGCAGGTGCTTCCACGCGAGCAGGTACGTCGTCGGGTCGACCGCGCCGTCGTACCCGAGACCGATCAGACCGACCGGATGGATCTCGAAGTGCAGGTGCGTCGGAGTCCCCTGCGCGTCGCCCGTGTTGCCGACGAAACCAAGGACGTCTCCCGCATTGACCTTGCTGCCGTTGACCGCCAGCGGGGTGAATGCAGAGAGATGCGCGTAGTAGAAGAGGTTGCCCTGGCCGTCCCGCACCCACAGGCGGTTGCCGCCGATCTTGTTCCAACCGACCGAGAAGACGGTTCCGTAGGCGACGGCGAGCACCGGTGCGCCGAGCGGCGCGAAGATGTCGTCGCCGTGGTGCCACCCGCCTGAGACGTCGCTGCGCGGCCCGCCGAACGTGTCGGTGAACGACGACGGCCCGTACACCGGGAACACGTAGCCGCCGGCGGTCAGCTTCGGTGTCACCTGCGGCGGCTGCCGGACAGGGATGCCGGTGCCCGGCTCCGGCGCCGGCGCCACGCGCGCCCCCTTCGCCGGCTTCGGCTTGTGCGGCTTCCGGGCCGGAGGAGGCGGCGGCGTTGCGGCCGCCTTCGCCGCCACCTCCGCATAGCCGATGAGAATCGTCGTGCCCGCAGGCAGGCCGCCGTGGTCCGCTGTCAGGCGGATCTCGAGAGCGGTGATGCTGCCGTGGTACCCGGTCGCCGCCGAGCCACTGCCGTCGCCGGTGAGCGCCGTCAGCGAGGCCCAGTCGGCGAGCGCAACGGTGCCGCCGGACACGGACTGCCCGAGCGCGACGAGCCCGGTGACACCGGAGCCCGACGTGTCACCCTTCGCGGCGCCGGCGCGCGCGGTCGCGTGAGCCTGCGCGACCACGCTCGAGGCCGTGATCTCGCCGTTGAAGACGTTGAGGTTGTTCACCTCCGCGGCGGCCGTCGCGCTTGCCTCGACGTCGGTGGACGCAGAGGCGCTCGCGTTCGCCGAGCCGGTCGTGACGAGCGGCGCATGCGTCGTGGGATCCTCGCCGTAGCTGAACCCGCCGCTGAACAGCACCTGGTCGTTCGGCGCCGAGACCGTCGGCGTCGCAGCCCCGGCCGCGCCGGGGACGACGATGCGGATCGCCTGCGCGCGGGCGGTGGCGCCTGCTGCCTGCGTGCTCTTCCACCCCGCGTCGGCCGAGGCGGCAGCCAGCAGGAGCAGGGCGGCGGAGGGAACGACGAGTCCGCGCTTCAGCACCGGGCCTGAATTATGCAGGCCGCCGCCGTTGGCGGCAGCCGGGCCGCTCGAGTCCGGCTAGCGGATGTTGGCGGCGAAGACCTCTTCGCGGTTGCCGCCGACGTCGCGCGTGTCGATCCAAAGCGGGTGCACGACCCCTGACGCCGCCGCGACGGCGGTATAGCCGCCGTA
>JBKOVW010000017.1:0-8772 GCA_046724095.1 Actinomycetota bacterium
TCGGCCAGACGTCGCCGTGACAGGTCGCGGTGGCGAAGCGCGCGGCCGGCGACACGCAGGGCTTCGGCCCTGCGCAGCTCCCGGCGAAGCAGGCGGAGGGCGGGACGATCGAGTCTCCGGCCCTCGGCGATCCCCGCTCGCACGACGACGTCGACGGGAAGGACGCGCCACGGCGCGCCGTCGAGCTCCACCGCAACGCGACCGCGGCGGTCGTTGCGCAACGCGGTGACGGTGGGCACTACTTGCTTTTCGCGGCGGCGCGCTCGACCGCTTCGGGCGTGGCCTCGATCTTGCCGTTCTGCTCGGCGCCCTCGGCGCTCGGCAGCAGCCGGGCGCTCGCGACCTGCTCGGCCCCGAGCTCGGCCTGGATCTTCGCGAGGATCCCCTGGCAGACGTCGGGATGCTCGCGCAGGAACGCGGTCGCGTTCTGGCGGCCCTGCCCGAGGCGCTCCTCGTCGAAGCTGAAGTACGAGCCGGACTTCTGCACGATCTTCCGCTCGAGCCCCGCGTCGAGGACCGTCCCCTCCCAGGAGATCCCGGAGCCGTAGATGATGTCGAACTCCGCCTGCTTGAACGGCGGCGCGACCTTGTTCTTGACCACCTTGACGCGTACGCGGTTGCCGATCGCCTCGACGCCTTCCTTCAGCGTCTCGATGCGGCGGATGTCGAGCCGTACCGACGAGTAGAACTTCAGCGCGCGGCCGCCCGGCGTCGTCTCCGGGTTGCCGAACATCACGCCGATCTTCTCGCGGAGCTGGTTCGTGAACAGGCAGATCGTGTCGGTGCGGTTGAGCGTGCCGGCGAGCTTGCGCAGCGCCTGCGACATCAGCCGAGCCTGCAACCCGACGTGCGAGTCGCCCATCTCGCCCTCGATCTCCGCCTTCGGCGTCAGCGCCGCAACCGAGTCGACCGCGACGACGTCGAGCGCGCCGGAGCGGATCAGCAGCTCCGCGATCTCGAGCGCCTGCTCACCGGTGTCGGGCTGCGACACCAGCAGGTTGTCGATGTTGACGCCGATCCGTTTCGCGTACGTCGGGTCCATCGCGTGCTCGGCGTCGATGAACGCGCAGATGCCGCCGCGCCGCTGCGACTCGGCGATGACGTGGTAGACGAGCGTCGTCTTCCCCGACGATTCCGGGCCGAAGACCTCGACGATGCGGCCGCGCGGCAGCCCGCCGATTCCGAGCGCGAGGTCCAGTGCGAGCGAGCCCGTGGAGATCGCGCCGATGGAGACGGCCGCATGATCGTTCATCTTCATGACGGCGCCCTTGCCGAATTGCCGCTCGATCTGGCCGAGAGCGACATCCAGAGCTTGCTCGCGATCCATTACTGCGCACCTCCCAGGGCAAACGACTCGACAACAAAGTACTCGGCGCCCTTGGGCCCGAGCTGAGACAGGTAAGCAGCCGCGTCGGACGGCACCACCTCCCCGAGGTCGGGCAGCGGCGGCCTCAGCCTCGGCGGCCGCCGGAAGCGGAGGACGGTCACGTGCGGGAGCCAGGCGCGCCGCTCGCGCTCGTAGACGCCGAGGCGCTCGAGCCGGCCGAAGAGATCCTCGGCCAGGCGCGTCGCCGCACCGGTGAGGTCCTTCAGGACGAGCATCCCGACGCTCCTCGTCTCGCGATACCGCTCGGGCAGCAGGCGGATCGCCCCGACCGCCGCGGCTGACTCTCCGAGGGCACCCGCGATGGCGGGAAGCTCGCCGGCGGGCCGGTGCCCCAGGAAGGCGACCGTGAGGTGCAGGTGCTCGCGCGGCACGATGCGGCCGTCTCGCAGCTCGCGGGCCTGCCACTCCGCCAGCGTGTCGAGCGCCCGCCCAGGGAGCCGCAGCGCGCAGAAGAGCCGTAGGCGTTCACGGCCTTCAAACCTAGCGGGGAGATTCACGCCGCTTCGTCGCGAGTCTGTGCCAGAAGACGCCGCACCAGGTGGAGCGCGGTGACGGCCGCGCGGCGTCGGATGCCGTCGCGGTCGCCGGGGAAGACGAAATCGGCGCGGCGCGAGCCGGACGGGCCCTCCGCGTGCAGGTACACGAGACCGACGGGCTTCTCCTCGCTCCCCCCGCCGGGGCCGGCGATGCCCGTGACGGCGATCGCCACGTCGGCTCCGAGCCGCTCCCGCGCCCCGGCCGCCATCGCGGCGGCGGTCTCCGCCGAAACCGCCCCGTGGTGCTCCAGCACCTCGCGCGGCACTCCCAGCTCGTCCGCTTTCACCTCGTCCGCATAGGCGACGACCCCGCCCAGGAAGACCTGGCTGCTGCCTGGCACCGACGTGAGCCGCTCGGCGACCATTCCGCCCGTGCACGATTCGGCCGTGGCCAGGGTCAGGCCCTCGGCGCGACACAGATCGAGCACGACCTCCTCGACCCCGCGCTCGTCCCGGCTGAACAGGTAGCGCTCGAGCGGTGCGACGAGCCTCGAGGCCAGCTGATCGGCGCGCGCCTCACCACCCGGCCGCACGTAGAGGTCGACGTGGATCTCGAAGTCGCGGGCGCAGATCGTCGCCTCCACCCCATCACCGTCGCCGCCCGCGTCGGCGAGCGCCTTCGCAACGGCCGACTCGCTCGCGCCGAAGAACCGCAACAGGCGAACGTCCAGCGGCTGCGCACGGGCAAAGACCCGCCGAACGGGCTCGGACTCCACCGCCTCGCGCCATAAGCGCTGCAGCTCGCCCGGCGGGCCTGGCAGCACCACGACGACGCACTCCCCCGCCTCGAGCACCAGTCCGGGCGCGGTGCCGGCGAGCCCGAGCGATAGCGCCCCTTCGGGGATCGTCGCCTGCTTGCGCACGCCTTCCTCGAAGTCGACGTACGGGCGGTTCATCCGCTGTGCGAACGCGCGCGAGATGTCGCCGATCTGCCGGTTCAGGTCTTCGTCGACCCGGAGCTCGGCTCCGGCAGCCTGCGCGACCAGCTCGACTGTCCGGTCGTCGTGCGTCGGCCCGAGCCCGCCCGACGTGACGCAGAGGTCGGTGCGCAGGCCCTCCTCGAGCGCGCCGGCGAGCTCCTCTTCGCGGTCGCCGACGATGACGATGCGCGCCGGCTCCATCCCGCGCCGCACCAGCTCGGCGGCGAGGAACGGCCCGTTCAGGTCGCGCCGGTCGCCGCGGACGAGCTCGCTGCCGGTGACGACGACGAGGGCGCGAGGGGTTTGACTCAACGACGCGCTGCGGGTGGGTTCGCTGCGCGTAGCTTGGGCGCGTAGCGCGTCAAACTCCCGGGCGGATTCCTCGCGAGGTGACGATCAGGGTCTTCACGCCGCCGCCGGGCAGGATGCGCGTGTGCCCGTTCAGGATCGTGCGGAGGTTCTCCGGGCGGTCGAGCGTGATCCAGAGCTTGCGGCCGTTGAAGACGTGGCGCTGTCCGCGCTCGAGCGTGCCCTGGAACATGATCCGGCCCGTCGCCGCGCCGCTGTGGACCTGGAGCCAGCAGTTGCCGCGCACCGCCGTGACGATCAGCCGCACGGCATTCGCAGCGACCGGCTGCTTCACCGCGGGCGGCGTCTGCGCAGGGGTCGTCCCGAGCCCGACGGGCTCCTTCTTCTGCGGCTCCCCCCACGTCCAGGCGACGATCACGATCGCCGTCACGGCTGCGATGCCCAACAGCGTCAGCAGCACGACGCGTGACTGCACCTGCGTCCCCCGGGCCGGCGGGGGGGCCGAACGTCTAGGGCGCGGGGCCGCGTCCTCCTCGCCCACGACGAAACGGGAGTTGTACTCGTCGACGTACAGCTGCCCGTCGAGGCCGAGGTATTCCGCATACGACCGCAGGAAGCCCTTGACGTAGGTCTGGGCCGGGAGGACGTCGAACTGCTCGTCCTCGAGCGCCCGCAGGTACTTCCCGCGGATCTTCGTCGCCTGCTCGATCTCGGGAAACTCGAGATGCTGGCGCAGGCGCGCCTCGCGCAGGCTGTTACCGATCTCGAACACGGAAGCGCCCCATTGTAGGGCGAATCACCGTGAGTGTTGATACACGAGCACCAATTCGTAGAAGCCGATCGACAGAGCGGCGGTCACGGCGAGGCAGATCGTGACGGCCGCGACGATGATCGCCACGCTCGCGACGGCAGTTCCGCCTTCCTTCAGGCGGAACCAGCGGAGATTGTCCCGGGCGCGCCGGGCCATGATCAGCGCCGTCAGGCCGAGCAGGAATGCGACCGGGATCGCGTAGCCGGCGTCGAGGAGGCCGATGCGCGTCGAACGCCGGGAGGCCTCGACGGCCGCGGGCAGCACCAGCAGCCCCAGGACGGCCAGCAGCAAGGCCACCCAGGAACGTCGGGTCGCGCCGCGAGCGATAGGCATCGCTCGTCGTGCCCCGACCCCTTCGCTACTGCTTGACGTACGGGCGGCCAGCGGAGGCAGGTGGGGTTGCACGGCCGATCACGCCGGCGACGGCGATCAGCGTCAGGACATACGGGAGCGACTGGAACAGCACGGACGGCGCCGGCCAGGGCTGCGCCAGTCGGAACGAGAGCGCCGTCGAGCCGCCGAAAAGGAGGGCAGCGGCGAACGCGCCGAACGGGCGCCAGTTGCCGAAGATGACCGCGGCGAGCGCGATGTAGCCGCGCCCCGCCGTCATGTTCTCGCTGAACGACCCGAGATAGCCGATCGACAGATACGCGCCGCCGAGCGCGGCGAGCACGCCGGAAAGGATCACGGCGGCGTACCGGATCCCGTACACCGAGATCCCGACCGTGTCCGCCGCGCGCGGATGCTCGCCGACGGAGCGGAGGCGCAGGCCGATCGGCGTCCTGAACAGCGTGAAATGCGCGACGATCAGCAACAGGAACGAGATCCAGATCATCAGGTTGAGTTGTCCGAAGACGCTGCCGAGGAACCCGATCTTCACGTCGGGGATGCGCGGCAGATCGCCGGGCGTGCCGTTCTGGCCGTAGATGTCGATGAAGAAGTAACCGGTAACGCCGAGTGCGAGGAAGTTGATCGCAAAGCCACTGATGACCTGATCGGCGCGGAGATGGATCGCCATCACTGCGTGGATCGCGGCGAAGCCGGCGCCGGCGACTGCAGCGCACACGAGGCCCATCTCCCAGTTGCCGAATTTGTCTGCGCCGAGGGCTGCGAAGAACGCGCCTGCGAGCATCATCCCCTCGAGGCCGATGTTCACGACGCCGCTGCGCTCGCAGAACATGCCGCCGATCGCCGCGTACGTCAGCGGCGTCGCCCAGACGAGCGTCGCCGACAGGAGCGCTCCCCACACGACGACCTGGTCGAGGTTCTTCGTGCTCGCGTGCGTTGCGAGGATGCCGAGCAGGATTCCCACGAGGCCGAACCCGATCGCGGTCCAGCCGGGCCTGCGCTCGCCCCGCGACAGCACCCAGATGCCGACGGCGATCGCGAGCAGCCCGATCAGCAGCGGGATCCAAAGGGTGTCCGCGTGGAACGGCGGCAGCGCGACGATGAACGCCGCCAGGCCGATGCCAACCCCGACGCGCCCGACGGTCGTCGTGCTCAACCCGAGCGAGCGCGTGGCCGCGTACCCGGCGCTGCTCACACGGGCTCCTCCGCCGGCTCGGCGCGGGCGCCGGGCAGCCGCAGCTTCCTACGCGCCTGCCAGATGTAGATGATCAAGAGGTCCGCGCCGACGAAGAGCAGCACGAGCGCTTGGATCATCAGTGCGAGATTGCCCGCGAGCTGCGGCGGGAAGATGTTCGGGTCGAGGCTGCGTGTCGACGTGCCCGTGAGCAGCGCGCCGAAGAGGAGTGCCGCCAACCCGACGCCGACGGCCGTGTTGCGACCGAGCAGCGCGACGGCGATCCCGATGAAGCCGATGTTCGACACCTGGACGTCGAGCACGCCGAGCCGGAACTGCCAGCCGAGAATGTCGAGGGCGCCTGCAAGCCCGGCGAACGTCCCCGAGATGGCCATCGCGATGACGAAGTTGCGGCCGACGCTGATGCCTCCGTAGCGAGCGGCCTCCGGATTGAAGCCGACCGCGCGCACCTCGTACCCGAGCGTCGTGCGATTGAGAATGACGTAGAAGACGATCAGCGCTCCAAGCGCGACGAAGATGCCGCTGTGCAACGCCTGGAGCGCAGGATTGCCCCAGATGGGCGACAGGTGCGCGCCCTGGGCGATGTCGTCCGAGATCGGGATCGACACGTCGGTGTGGTTCTGCAGCGGGCCGCCGCGGCCAAAGAGGTAGCTGCCGCCCCAGTAAGCGACCCAGTTGAGCATGATCGTCGTGATCACCTCGTGCGCCCCGACGGTCGCCTTCAGGAAGCCGGCGATCGCTCCCCACAGGGCGCCCGCGAGCGTGGCCAGCACGATTGCGAGGAGGACGTGCGGGATGTGCGCCATGTCGACGAAGCGGGACCCAACCCAGACGCCGACGATCGTGCCCATCTGGTACTGCCCTTGGCCGCCGATGTTGAAGAGCCCGCACCGGAACGCGAATGCGACCGCGAGTCCGGTGAGGATCAGCGGCGTCGTCGTCAGCAGCGTCTGCGTCAGGTTGTAGGCGGCATTCGTGTTCGTGCTCGTGTTCCACCAGAACCACACGTGGTGATTCGTGAACGGGATGTCGATGTGGTAGTTGCCGAAATGGAAGAACCAGTTCAGGCCGGCGCCCTCGAAGATCGCCTTGTAGACGCTGCCCGGGTTGTGGCCGGTCGCGGCGACGACGATGCCGCCCATGAGGAACGCGAACATGGCCGTGAGGAACGGCGTGACGATTCCGCCGGCGCGCTGGTAGAACGCCAACCGCTTCGCGACGGACGGCGCGTAGCTCTCGGGGTCGCGCTCGAGTGTCGGCGGCGGGGTCGCGGCTTCGCTCACGCTGCCTCGCTCCGCCGACCACCGACCATCGCAAACCCGAGCTCCTCTTCGCTGACGTCGGGCGGGAACTCGGCGACGATGCTCCCTTCGTAGAGCACGAGGATCCGGTCGGACAGGGATACGATCTCCTCCAGCTCGAGCGAGACCAGCAAGACCGCCTTGCCGGCGTCGCGTTGCTCGACGAGGCGACGGTGCACGAACTCGATCGCGCCGACGTCGAGACCCCGTGTCGGCTGCGCTGCGATCAGCACGCTCGGGTCGCGCGACACCTCGCGCGCGATCACGACTTTCTGCTGGTTGCCGCCGGAGAGCGAGCCGCCGCGTGTGCTCGGCCCGCCGCCGCGGACGTCGAATTCCTGGAGGAGGCCGCGCGCCCAGCGGAACCAGTTCCGCGGGTTGATCCAGCCGAGCCGTGAGAACGGCTCGCGGCCGTAGTCGTGCAGTACGAGGTTCTCGGCGAGGTTGAAGTCGAGGACGAGACCCCGGCGCTGGCGGTCCTCGGGGATGTGGCCCATGCCGGCGTCGAGCGCCTCGCGCGCGTTGGCGCGGCTGAGCTCGCGGCGGGCGATCAGGATGCTGCCGGAGGCCGGGTGTCTCAGGCCGGCGAGGGCGTCGATCAGCTCGGTCTGCCCGTTTCCGTCGACGCCGGCAATCCCGACGATCTCGCCCGCACGGACCTCGAACGACACGCCGCGCACGGCTTCGAGCCCGCGGTCGTCGCGCACGACGAGGTCCTGCACGTGCAGGAGCGTGTCGCCGGGCTGCGCGGGCCTCTTCTCGACGCGCAGGAGCACTTCCCGCCCGACCATCGAGCGCGCGAGACCGGCCTCGGTCGCGCCTTCGCGCGGGATCGTCTCGATCAGCTTGCCGCGCCGCAGGACGCTGATGCGGTCGGCGATCTCGAGCACCTCGTTGAGCTTGTGGCTGATGAAGACGATCGACTTTCCCTGCGATTTCAGCTCGTTGATGATCTCGAAGAGCTCCTGCGCCTCCTGCGGCGTCAGCACGGCCGTCGGCTCGTCGAGGATCAGGATGTCGGCGCCGCGGAAGAGCGCCTTCAGGATCTCGACCCGTTGTTGCTGGCCGACGGTGATGTTCTGGATTCGGGCGTTCGGGTCGACCGCGAGGCCGAAGGACTGGGAGAGGTCGCGGACACGCTTTGCGGCCGCGTCGTAGTCGAGCAGCACGCCGGCGTGCTTCGGCTCCTGCGCCAGCACGATGTTCTCGGTCACCGTCATGACAGGGATGAGCATGAAGTGCTGATGCACCATCCCGATGCCGAGCTCGATCGCGTGCTTCGGCGACGAGACCGTGACCGGGTTGCCGTTCATCCGGATCTCCCCGGAGTCGGCCGTGTAGAGGCCGTAGAGAATGCTCATCAGCGTCGACTTGCCGGCGCCGTTCTCTCCGAGGAGCGCGTGCACCTCGCCGCGGCGCAGGTCGAAGTCGATGTGGTCGTTGGCGAGGACTCCCGGGAACTGCTTCGTGATCCCGCGGAGCTCGAGGACCGGGGCCGCGTCCACCGTGCGATTAAACAACAGAGCGGACCCGAAGGCCCGCTCTGTCGAAGGGATGTGACAGGTGTTACCCGGACGAGATCGTCGTCGGCGGCTTGATCTTGCCGCTGATGATCTGCCTCTTCAGGACGGCGATCTGCTTCAACCAGCTCGCCGGGATCTTGGCCTTCTTGCTGATCTTGCCCACGGCGACGCCGCCGTTCTTCAGGTTGAAGACGAGGTCCTTGCCACCCTTGTAGCCCTTCCCGCTCTTCGCCCCCTTGACGGCGAGGAAGATGCCGGTGTCCACCCTCTTCACCGCACTGGTGAGGATGTACGTGCCCAGATACGACTGGTCGACGTCGACGCCGACGCCCCACTTGCCTTTCTCCTTGGCCGCGTCGAGGGCACCGAGGCCGCACGGGCCGGCGACGGCGAACACGACCTGCGAGCCGGCGGCGATCTGGTTCGTCGCGATGTTCTTGCA
>JBKOVW010000178.1:0-2144 GCA_046724095.1 Actinomycetota bacterium
CGAGGCCGTCAGCGACACCGTCGCACCCATCGACTCGCCCGCCAGGGTGACGTCGTCGAGATCGAGCGTCTTGACGAACTCGACGGTCGCACGGCGGAGCGCCGGCTCGGCGTAGCTCGCCCCCGGTGTGATGTCAGACCAGCCCATGCCGGGCATGTCGATGGCGAAGACCGTGAAAGCGTGGACAAGTTTCGGGATCACGAGCTGGAAGTGATCGAGCTGGGTGCGAACCGTATGCAGCAAGACCAGCGGCGGGCCGGATCCGGCCTTCACGTATCGCAAGCGCGTCCCGTCGGGGAGCGTGGCGTACTCGATCTCCGCTGACGGAGACCAGGTCCTGGTGTAATCGCTGTTCGGTCGGGATTCCGTTCCCATCATGTTCCTCCTTCCGCCGGCTGTTCGTCTCGGCGTCGGTAGAGGTCGGTGGGTAGCTGCGAAAGAGGCCGGCGTTGTTCACGAGGAGCTCGGGGCCTCCGCGCGGGGTCTTTCGAGCTTTGCCTCGTCGGGGCCGGCGATGCCGTCGACGGAATACCAATCCCCAGGGACGCCCGCGACCGCGGCCGTTGCACTGAGCTGAACGGCCGCCGAGCCGTGGGAAAATTCATGACATGGCCTTCTGCACATCTTGCGGCGCAGCTGTACCGGCGGGAGCGCGGTTCTGCCCGAACTGCGGCGCGACGATCTCGGACGAGGGCCCACGTGAGGAGCGCAAGCTCGCGACCGTTCTCTTCGCCGACCTCGTGGGCTCGACGGCGCTCGCCGACTCTCAGGACGCCGAACGAACGCGCGCGGTGCTCAACCGCTTCTACGACGCGATGTCCGAGGAGATCGCGGACGCCGGCGGGACAGTCGAGAAGTTCATTGGCGACGCCGTGATGGCGGCCTTCGGCGCGCCCGCGGCGCAGGAGGACCACGCCGACCGGGCTCTTCACGCCGCGCTGTCGATGCGGCGGACCCTGGCCGCGCTGTTCGGAGATGCGCTTCACCTTCGGATTGGCGTCAATACCGGCGACGTGGTGGTCGGGGCGCCTCGCGTCGGGAGCTCGTTCGTAACCGGCGACGTGGTCAACGTCGCCGCGCGTCTCGAGCAGGCTGCCAAGCCGGGCGAGATCCTCGTCGGTGGGCGAACGGTCGCTGCGACGCGCACTGCCTTCGACTTCGGGCCTGAGGGAATCGTCGAGGCGAAAGGGAAGGTGGGGGGTGTCGCGTGCCGTGCGCTTCTCGGGGCAGACACGGAAACGGAGCTTCGGGCCCGGCAGGCTTTCGTCGGGCGCGAGGACGAGCTCGCCAGCCTCCGCGAGGCTTTCGCGCGCGTCACTGCGGGCGGCGCGAGACCGGCTGCAGTCGCCATCCTGGGCGAGCCGGGAATCGGAAAGAGCGCGCTTGTCACCGAGTTCCGCGACTGGCTCTCCAGCCAGTCGCCATCGCCGGCACAACGCGTGGGACGTTGCCTGTCCTTCGGCCAGGCGAGCGCGTACGCGCCTCTCGGCGAGATCGTCCGAGAGCATGCCGAGGTGCTCGAGCGCCGCCCCATACTCGGGTTGACGCTCGGACAGCCCGTGCCTGAGGGCGTCCATCCGCTGGCTGTGCGCGAGCACTTGCGTACAGCCTGGCTCGAGCTCCTTGCTCAGCTCACGTCGTCCGGGCCTGCCGTCGTGATCGTCGAGGACCTGCACTGGGCGGATCCGGAGTTGATCGAGCTCCTCGACGACGGGGCACGTCGAGCGCCGGGGCCGCTGCTCCTGCTCGGCACTGCGCGCGACTCCGTGGGGTGGGCCGCTGAGAAGATCGAGCTCGCGCCGCTGCAGGCCGTCGAGGCCGAGCTGTTGACCGACCGGCTCGCTCCGGCGACCCTCACGCCGGACGTCAGGGGGTTCATCGTGGAACGAGCGGGCGGGAACCCGTTCTTCGTCGAAGAGCTCCTGCGCATGCTCGCCGATCGCGGCTTTACGCACGAGATTCCCCGTGGCCTCGCGCTGCCCGACACCGTGCAGGCGCTGCTTGCGGCCCGGATCGACCTACTCTTGCCGAAAGAGAAGTCCGCGCTCCAGGCCGCGGCCGTGATCGGGCGAATCTTCGCGCCGGGTCCGATCCGCGCGCTGGTGCAGGACGAGCCGCCGTTCGACGTTCTCGTCGCGCGTGGC
>JBKOVW010000309.1:0-6724 GCA_046724095.1 Actinomycetota bacterium
TCGTCGAGCAGTTCGCGCGCGAGCCGCACGGCGGGGACGAAGCGGTAGTTGAACCCGCACAGATGCTTCACGCCGGTTGCGGCGACGCGGCTCCAGACGTCGTAGCTCTCGTCCGCGGTTCGCCCGAGCGGTTTCTCGCAGAGAACGTGCTTGCCCGCTACGGCGGCGGCGATCGTCGGCTCGGCGTGCAGCGAGTTCGGGCCGCCGTTGTCGAAGAGCCCGACCCGCTCGTCCGTGACGATGTCATGCCAGTCGGTCGTCCAGCGCTCGTAGCCGTACCGGCTCGCCGCCGAGGCGACCGCCCCCTCGTTCCGCCCTGCGATCGCGACGAGCCGCGGCACGAGCGGGGGCGGCCACGCCAGGTACTCGAGCTTGCGAAAGGCGTTCGAGTGCGCCTTCCCCATGAACGCGTAGCCGAGCATGCCGACCCCGATCTCCGCCATGCGCGCGATAGTACGCAGGCCAAAGGGCTGTGCCGAGAGTCACAAGCCACAAAAACACCCTCCAAACCACCCTGAAGGGTCCTCGAAATCGTATTAGAGTCGTGGAATCTCACCTAGGGAGGATGCAGTGAAGCGACTCTTTCGAAGGTCCGCGGCGGTGGTGATCCTCGTCGCCGTCGTCGTTGCGGTGGTGGCGAGCGGCGCGACCGCCAGGAGCTCCGCGAACATCCAGGTCTGCGTGCTGCTACCGGACACGAAGTCATCCGTCCGCTGGCAGCAGTTCGACGCACCTGACTTCGCCAAGGCCCTGAAGAAGGCCAAAGTGACCTACTCGATCACGAACGCCCTGAACGATCCGCAGAAGATGGTCTCTCAGGCGGATGCGTGTCTGTCCCGCCATGCGAAGGTGGCCATCGTCACCGACATCGCGCAGGGCACGTCGATCGCGATCGAGAAGAAGTTCGCGAAGGCAGGCGGCTCGTCGATCGACTACGACCGCCAGGTCGTGGGCGGTGTCGCCAAGGTCTACGTCAGCTTCGACGGCAAGGCAGTCGGCGCGGCCCAGGCCAAGGGCGTCGTCAACGCCCTCAAGGGCAAGTCGAAGCCTGTTGTCGCCGAGCTCTGGGGCGGCCCGACCGATCAGAACGCGTTCTGGTTCAAGAGCGGAAACGACGCGGTTCTGAATCCGCTGTTCAAGAGCGGTAAGTTGACCAAGGGCCCGCAGAAGTTCGTGCCGCTCTGGCTGGCGACGAACGCTCAGCCCATCTTCGAGCAGATGCTGCTGCAGACGAGCAACAAGATCGACGGCGCCATCGCTGCGAACGACAGCATCGCCGGCGCCGTGATCGCTGCCCTGAAGGCGAAGAAGCTGAAGCCGATCGCCCTCTCGGGACAGGACGCGACTGTGCAGGGCGTGCAGAACATCATCTCGGGCTGGCAGACGATGACCGTCTACAAGTACGTGCCCGACGAGGCCAATGCTGCTGCCAAGGCGGCCGTCGCGCTGCTCAAGCACAAGAAGGTGCCCGGGGTCAACGGGTTCCGCAAGAACGGCAGCAAGAAGGAACCGACCGTCCAGATTCCGATCGTCTCGATCACGAAGGCGAACTACACGAGGCTCTTCAAGGACAAGTTCCTCAAGAAGAGCGACGTCTGCGTCGGCGAGTTCGCGCAGTTCTGCTAGGAGGTCGACGACAGCACTGACCGTTGGTGGAGGCGCCTCTCGGGCGCCTCCACCAATCCTTTGTGGTAGGAAACGCGGCACGGTGACCGACACGCCGACCTTGGAGCTCCGCGGTATCTCGAAGTCGTTCGGATCGGTGCAGGCGCTTGCCGACGTCGACTTCGAGGTGCGAGACGGCGAGGTCATGGCGCTCGTCGGCGACAACGGCGCGGGCAAGTCGACTCTGGTCAAGACCGTGGCCGGCATCCACGCGCCCGACAGCGGCGAGATCCTGTTCGAGGGGAAGCCCGTGCACATCCACAGCCCGAAGGAGGCGTCCCGACTGGGAATCGAAGTCGTCTACCAGGATCTTGCGCTGTGCGACAACCTCGACGTCGTCCAGAACATGTTTCTGGGTCGCGAGGAGCGCGACCTGCTCTGGCGCTTGAAAGAGCCGGCGATGGAGCAGCGCACGGCCGAGACTCTCAGAGGTTTGTCCGTCACGACCATCCGCTCGATCCGCCAGCCGGTTGCGTCGTTGTCGGGCGGCCAGCGGCAGTCGGTCGCCGTCGCCAAGGCCGTGCTCTGGAACTCCAAGCTCGTCATTTTGGACGAGCCGACCGCCGCCCTCGGCGTCGCCCAGACCCGCCAGGTGCTCGAGCTCGTCAAACGCCTGGGCGAGCAAGGCCTTGCCGTCGTGCTCATCTCGCACAACCTGCACGACGTCTTCGAGGTGGCAACGCGCATCACCGTCCTGCGTCTCGGCCGCGACGTCGGTGTCTACGAGCGCGAGAAGACCACTCAGCAGGAGATCGTGCAGGCAATCACCGCCGGGATTCCGACCAAGGTCGCCGGGATTCCCGAGGCAGCGCCGGAGCTGGCGACGTGAGCACGGACGTCGACGTAGCGGCACCGGGAATCGGTCTCCCCGAAGGAGACCAGACTGGTGTCCAGGTAGGGCTCTGGCGCCGGGCGTACGACAACGTGCGCACCGGGAACCTCGGCATCCTGCCGATCGTCATCGGGCTCGCTTTCATCGTCGTCTTCTTCAGCTTCAAGGCGACGAACTTCTTCACCGCCGACAACTTCAACAACATCATCGTCCAGATGGCCGGACTGACCATGCTTGCCTTCGGCGTGGTCTTCGTCCTTCTGCTCGGTGAGATCGACCTCTCGATCGGGTACCTGAGCGGGATCGCTGCGCTGGCTGTCGCGGAGTTTCAGCTTCCAGGGAGCGGCCATGCGTACCCCGGACTCGTCGCCATCCTGATCGCGGTCGGTCTATGCACGCTCATCGGGGGCGCTCAGGGCTCGGTCGTCGCCCTCGTCGGCGTGCCCTCGTTCGTCGTCACGCTTGCGGGCCTACTGATCTGGCAGGGGGTGATCCTGCAGGTGCTCGAGATCAAGGGCGTGATCGTCATCCAGGACGCCTGGATCAACGACACGGCCAACTACTTCTTCACGTCCAGAAACGGTTGGATCATCGCGGGGATCGTCACCGGTCTTTACGCCCTCGGCACAACTGCCAGCCTCATCGCCAAGCGCCGTGCCGGCGTGGCGATCGGAAATCCCTGGATCATCGGGGCCAAGGTCGCCGGCGTCGCGCTCGCGACCTTCGGAACGGTGGCCATCTCCAATCACGCCAGTGTCCCGAACGGACTACCGCTGGCCGGCGTCCTCGTAGTCATCTTCCTCATTGCGTTGACGTATCTCGCCAAGCGAACCCCGTTCGGCCGCCACGTCTACGCCGTCGGCGGCAACCCGGAAGCGGCTCGTCGTGCCGGCATCAACGTCGCGCGCATCCGCATCATCGTCTTCATGATCTCCGGCGCGATGGCGGGGGTGGGAGGAGTGCTCCTCGCCGCGCGTCTCAATTCGGTCGACCTCAACGTCGGCGGCGGCACGCTGCTCCTCGACGCCATCTCTGCGGCGGTCATCGGCGGAACGAGCCTCTTCGGCGGTCGCGGTGAGGTGCGCAGCGCGCTCATAGGGGCGCTCGTCATCGCCACCGTCTCGAACGGCCTCAACACGGCCGGCTACAAAACCGGGACGATCTACATCGTCACCGGCGTCATCCTCTTGCTCGCCGTCACGCTCGACACGGTCGCCCGCCGGCTGCAGGTTCGCTCCGGCCGTTGACTCCTCAGCGAGCGGTGCCCGAGAAGTAGCGCTCGGCGAGCGCCCACGCCTGCTTGCCGATCGTCGAGCCGATCCGGCGCCCGGCGAAGTCGTCCGCGGGAATGTGGATGCCGCCGTAGATACGCGAGATACCGGCCTGATCGGCAGCGTCGTAGTACGTCGCCCACTGGAGCGTCACCGGCTTGCTCGGCCCGCGCTCGAACTTGAGGTAGCCCGGGGCGAAGGTCTGGGTGAACTCTCCGCCGGGGAAGTAAGGGCTGCCCGTGTACGCCGCAAGGACCTCCGCGGCGGCGCGGCTGAAGGTGCTGTGGCCGGAGACGAACCCGGGGAAGGCGGGTGTCACGAAGGTCGCCTTCTGGTACGGCACCCAGCGCTCTCCGAGGATCCAGCCGACGCCGCTGTCCTGGGTCGGGTCGCTCGGGGGACCGCGCCATGTCCGAATTGCGATCTCACCGACGTGGTCGGCAAGCGCGGCGTGCCGCTGTCCGGGCGCGCTCGATTCCTTCGTGATCAGCTCGATCAGGCCCGGGATCAACGGCAGGCCTTCCGGATCGTACGAAGGCAGCTTGGGATCGCTCGATTGCCCGTGGCTGGCGAGATAGCGGATCATCGAGATCGGGCGAACCGATTGGTACTTGCGCTTCACGCCCCACGCCGCAATCGCGGCGTCGTGCACCGCGCCGTTCAACGCGAAGTACAGCTTCACGTCCCAGCGCAACCGGTTCGCAGCGCCCGGGCCGATCCGACCCGCTGATTGCGGGGTGTCAGACACCTGGTTCGCAATCACGTTCCAGTGCCCCGGGGGCGTCTCCGAGTTGGGGCCGTCCGCCCAGAACTCAGCCAGGATCCGCGCGAAGTCGCCGCGCGGAACGCGCTCCGGGGCGTACGGCTTACCGGTTACCGGGTTCACCTGGTAGCCGTGGCCCTCGTTCGTCCCGAGCGGGTTGTTGCCCAGTGCGTCGAGGCCGATGTCGATCGTCTGCCCGTCCGTCGGATCGAGGTCCGCGCTCCTGCGGATGACGTCGACGGCCGCCTGCTTGTAGGCCGCGCTCGCCGGCGTCCCGATCGGCGGGGGACCCGGGTCGATCGGCACTCCCGCCTTGGAGCGGGGCAGCGCGAATCCCTGCACGTGCCCCCACTGCGCGCCGATGAAGGTCTGCACCTTTCCGGGGACCGTGAGGCCGTTCTGCGCGACGTTCTGATCGAGTGCGAGCGGCTGCCAGAAGGTCGGATCGTGCATCGCCGTCCCGGGCTGGGCGGCGACGAGGGGCGCGTTGACCGGGACGTAGCTCTCGTCCGCAAAGTGGAGTCGCTCGAGCGAGCCGTCTCTCCTGCCAAATCGGATCGCCGCAGCCGCGATGCGATTGCCGAGTGCGGCCGGTGACCGACCTTTCGTGCTCGTGAAGTCGATGCGATAGCACAGAGACCGCATGATCCGGCTGAGCTCGTCGAACGTCACTTGCATGTTGGCGCCGTACGAGTAGCGCCAGAGCAGCACGCGGAAGGCCGCATAACTGATCGCGGTCTCCCGAGCAGCCTCTACGTCGGACGCCTTGTCTTTCTCCGTGACGAAGTAGCCGTCCGCCGTCGGGTCATAGGCGGCCCAGGCGTCCCACATTGCAGCCGAGACATGAAAGAGGTTCCGCGCGTGCGTGGTCGGCGCGGGCAGGTCCCGTCTGATGGCGTCGAGCATCGCCTCGTCCCATACGCGGGCGACCGAACGCCCCTGTAGGTCCGCTCGTGTGCAACCGTCGATCAAGTACGGGGCCGTCGCGGAAAGGCGCCGGCCCGGACGCGTGGCGGCCGCGCGTTTCGGTCCGCGAAAGACGACGATCCGGTCGGCCGGAACGTTGGTACGGGACACGCTTCGACCGTCCGGGTAGCGAACGATGAGCTGGCTCGCATTCGTCACCGCGCCAAGCCCGAAGTGCACTCGAGGATCTTCCGACGAGAGATAACTCGAGCCCGCCTCCACCTCGCGCACCAGCCGGCGACCGTCGGGCAGGACTGCAGTCACGAGCGCGCCCGGCGAGAACCTGGGGAGCCGCACCGCGAGCCAGTGACCGACGGCTCCGGTCGGCCGCAGGAGCTGCAGCTTTCCTCCGATCGTGTTGATGGCGATGTCCATGCGGCCGTTGTTTCCGAAGTCGGCCGTCGTGAGGCCGCGGCCGACGACGCGGGGAAGGTCGTTTCCGCCAACGAGCACAGTGCCGTCGGTGAAGTGAGGCGGAGCTCCCGGCGGGCCGCCCAGGTTCTCGAGCACCTGGATCGGCTGCGCGTTTCGCGCGAGATTGGTCACCGGGATGGCTCCGTTGGCGAGCACGAGGTCGGGATAGCCGTCCAGGTCGAGGTCGACCCAGGACGCGCCCCAGCCGGTGAATGTCGCGCCGAAGGCCGGTGCGAAGGCCTTCCGGACGTCGTTGAACGACGATCCGGAAGCGAGGGGCGGCTGCCCCGCGTAGACCGCATGGCCCTGGCCACGCGAGTTCGAGATGAAGAGGTCGGTCCGCCCGTCGCCGTTGAAGTCGGCGGCCGCGACGCCCATCCCCGCGGCCGGGTCGGCGACACCGGCGACCGCCGCGCGCTCCTCGAAGCGGAAGCCGAGCCCGGCCGGATCGGCTTTCTTCCCGCCCGGCCAGGGGATGTTCTCGTAGAGCCGGTTGGGGTCACCGTCGTTGGCGACGTACAGATCCGGGCGACCATCGCCGGTGAAATCGGAGAAGACCGCACCCAGGCTGTGGTCGAATCGCGCGGCCTCTAGGCCCGCCTGGACGCCGACCTCGCGGAAGCGCGAGCGACCACGCTTGTCGCGGCCGATGTTCAGGTAGAGGAGATCGCGAACGCCGGACACGTTGTTGGGGAAACCTGCGGCGGAGCCCGGAACCGGGATGTTGGGGTCTGCGTAGCCCGCGACGAACAGGTCGGGACGACCGTCGCGGTTCACGTCTGCGACAGCCGCGCCGGCGTACCAGCCGTGAGC
>JBKOVW010000338.1:0-3631 GCA_046724095.1 Actinomycetota bacterium
GAGGTGCTCGAGCGGCTGGAGGATGTAGAGCAGCGACAACAGAGTCGTCATGTGAACATCCGTTGGTCGTGCGCGTAGTCGACGCCGCCGCGGCTCCACGGATTGCAGCGCAGCAGACGCCAGGCCGCGAGCACGGTCCCCTTGAACAGGCCGAACTCCTTGTACGCGTCGATCGCGTACTGCGAGCACGACGGGTGGTACTTGCAGCTGCCGGGGCCGAGGAACGGCCGCAGAGTCAGCCGGTACGCCCAGACGAGAGCCACGCCGAGGTATCTCACGTTGTGATCTCCGATCCCGGCGTTCTCACGCGGCCGCCTTCCCGAGCACCTCGTCCACACGCTCGCCGAGCCACTCGAACCCGTTCGCGGCGATCGCGTCCGAGAGGCCCGGCTTCGCAATCAGCACGTAGTCGCGGCCCGAGGGAACCCGGTCGAGCCGCGCTCGCCACACCTCGCGCAATTGCCGCTTGATCTTGTTCCGCGCGACCGCATTCCCGGCCGCCTTCGGTACCGCCAGACCCAGCCGCGGCTCGCCCGGCTCCGCCTCCCGGTCGAACCAGTACAGGACCAGAAAGCGCGTCGACGTCGATCGGCCCTGCCGGTAGACGGCGTCGAAGTCTCGCGAGCGAGACAGGCGGTGCCGACGTTGCACTGACCTCTACGCGGAAAGACGCTTCCGGCCCTTGGCACGGCGGCGCTTGAGGATCGCCTGACCCGCACGGGTGGACATGCGGGCACGAAAACCATGGCGACGCTTCCGCCGGCGCACGTTGGGCTGATACGTCCGTTTCACGAGGTCGAAGAGGGAGGAAATTGCCCCAAACAGGGGCCGTGGTCGCGCCAGTATAGATGAGCGTTGGTGCACACCGTTATCCACAGCCCGGCGTGTGCGAATTGCCTCCAAATGTGACAAAGGGTCACTCTTGATCCACAGATGTGGAGAGTCATGTGGAGCGCAGAAATTGCCTGCAAATCGGAGGAATTTCTTCCCCAGTTTCCACGCATTGTCGGTCGTCAGACACGCTGGTATGCTCGCCGCTCCCCCGAGCCGGAGAGGAGTGGTACAGCGGCGTGAATCGCCCAATCGAGCTGACCGCGGAGAGTCTTTGGAACGAGGTTGCCGGTCGGCTCAAGGGGGCCCTCAACGAGACCACGTACCGCACCTGGTTCGCCGAGGCGCAGGGCGCCGAGCTCTCCGACGACGCCTTCGTCCTCGGGGTGCCGAACGACTTCACACGCGAATGGATCGAGGGCCACTTCCTCGGCCTGATCGGCGCGGCCGTCCGCGACGTGACCGGCCAGGAACGGCGGGTCGCGCTCTCGGTCCTCGAGCGCATGCCCGTCGACGCGCCGAGCCCGATCGCCGAGGCGAAGCCCCGCCAGGCCGGCGCGGTCGGGGACACGGGGATGAACCCGAAGTACACGTTCGACCTGTTCGTGATCGGCTCGTCGAACCGCTTCGCCCACGCGGCCGCGCTGGCCGTGGCCGAAGCGCCGGCCCAGGCGTACAACCCGCTCTTCATCTACGGCGGCACGGGGCTCGGCAAGACGCACCTGATGCAGGCCATCGCGCAGTACGTCGGAGAGCACTCGAGCGACCTGTCCGTCCGCTACGTCACCAGCGAGACGTTCATGAACGACTTCATCAACTCACTGCGCGACAAGCGAATCGAGGGGTTCAAGCAGCGCTACCGCACCTACGACCTGCTGCTCGTCGACGATGTGCAGTTCTTCGAGCACAAGGAGCGGATCCAGGAGGAGTTCTTCCACACGTTCAACTCGCTCTACGAGGCCGGCTCCCAGATCGTGATGTCCTCCGACCGGCCGCCCCGCGACATCGCGACGCTCGAGGAACGGCTCCGCTCGCGCTTCGAATGGGGCTTGATCACCGACATCCAGCCGCCCGATCTCGAGACCCGCATCGCGATCCTGCGCAAGAAGGTCAAGACGGACGGGATCCACGTGCCCGACCCACAGGTCCTGTCCTTCATCGCGTCGCGTATCTCGACCAACATCCGCGAGCTCGAAGGAGCGCTCACCCGCGTCGTCGCGTTCTCCTCTCTGACCGGGCGCGCGCTGTCCGTCGGGCTCGCCGAGGACGTGCTCAAGGACGTCTTCCCTCAGGGAGAGGCCGCCGAGGTGTCGATCCGCCGCATCCAGGAGCTCGTCTCCGAACGCTTCCAGCTGTCGATGGACGAGCTCTGCGGCGACAAGCGCTCCCAGAACATCGTCTACCCGCGACAGGTCGCGATGTATCTCTCCCGCGAGCTGACCGACTCCTCCCTGCCGAAGATCGGCAAGGAATTCGGCGGCCGCGACCACACCACCGTGATCCACGCGACCTCCAAGATCGCGCGCCTGATCCGTGAGGACAGGTCTGTCTACAACCTTGTGCAGGAATTGACCGCACGTGTGAAGCAGGTCAGCTGAGAGTCCGTGCCTGTTGAAGTCCCCCACCTTTCCACCATCTGCATCCCCTGCGAGAATGGCTCAACCAACGGGGAAAGAGGCCTCCTCCACGACGTCCACATCCCCTACGACTACAACGAGGTTTTCTAAATGATTGAAACCAACACCATGGTCGGGACGGGGATGAAGATCGTCTGTCAGCGAGATGAGCTCTCGCAGAGGCTGGGTGTCGTCGCACGAGCCGTCTCGACGCGGGCGAGCGTGCAGATCCTCGCCGGCGTGCTGCTGCGCGCCGAGGCCGGCCGTCTGCATCTGGCCGCGACCGACATGGAGCTGTCGCTGCGCTCTTCGCTCGAGGCGCAGGTCGACGGCGACGGTGCGGTCGTGGTACCTGGGCGGCTTCTGGTCGACCTCGTGCGCCTGCTGCCGGACAGCGAGGTGACGATCGAGCATCGGACCGACGAGAACGTCGTGCGCATCACGTCAGGGCCGTCCACCTCGACGCTGCACACGTACGCGGCAGAGGACTTCCCGCGCTTGCCCGATCTCGACACGGTCGGCACGTTCACGGTCGAGCGCGAGTCGCTGCTCGACACCGTCTCGCGTGTCGCACGCTCTGCGTCGCGCGACGAGTCGCGTCCCGTGCTGACCGGGATCCTCGTGCGCTTCGAGGCCGGCAAGATCGTGATGGCGGCGACCGACTCGTATCGCCTGTCGGTGAAGGAGACCGACCTGTCCGGTGACGTGCCCGAGCTGGAGGCGATCATCCCGGCACGTGCGCTTGCCGA
This sequence comes from Actinomycetota bacterium, assembly GCA_046724095.1. GTDB lineage: Bacteria > Actinomycetota > Thermoleophilia > Gaiellales > Gaiellaceae > 3-1-20CM-4-69-9. The sequence goes on from JBKOVW010000338.1 coordinate 3,197, forward strand.
GCTCGCGCGTATCGCCCAGGGCGGCGACACCATCGAGCTGGGTGTCCACGAGAACCAGGTCGTGTTCGCTGCCGAGGACATCTGGCTGACCACACGCCGCATCGACGGGCAGTTCCCGAACTACAAGCAGTTGCTCCCCGAGACGTTCGAGCACGAGCTGACGCTGCCGCGCAACGAGCTGCTCGACGTCGTGCGCCGCGTCGGCGTGATGGTGCAGCGCACGTCGCCGATCCAGCTGCGCTTCGCCGAGGGAGAGCTGACGGTGTTCGCGCGCACGCAGGATGTCGGCGAGGGGAAGGAGTCGATCCCCGTGCAGTTCGCAGGCGACGCGATGGAGATCGGGTTCAACGCCGAGTTCCTGCGCGAGGGGATCGAGTCGATGAGCGCCGAGGACCTGCGCATGAAGCTGATCTCGCCTCTGCGGCCCGCTGTGAT
>JBKOVW010000327.1:0-5349 GCA_046724095.1 Actinomycetota bacterium
TGTACGCGGTTCGGCGCCGGCGCCGGCGTTCGCGGGTTCCGCATCGCCCGGCAGGGCTACGCGCTGCTGAGATAGCGCCCAGTTAGCTGCAGTACGGGGGAACGCACCCCCAATGCGCCGGGTAGCTCCCTTCCATAGCGATCTGCGCCCGGCGACCATGGAGGCATGTTCATCACCATGCTTGCCGACGCGGCAACGGCGCTCGCCTTGTTCGTCAGTTTGATCGCGGGCAGCGTCGTGCTGCTCGTGATCGCATTTCACCTGTACGCGAGCTGGTCGATCCGCAACATCGACAGCCCCGAGGAGCGCTAGGGCCTTAAGCTCTCCCCTCGGCGCGCGCGGCGAGCGCCGCGAGCACCTGGGGGAAGTCGCCGCTGAGCTCGATCTGCTCAACGCCTGCGTTCCATTCGGGCCAGCGCTCGACGTCGGTCCAGAGCCGCCAAACGGCGTCGGGCGCCGCGCTCGTCTCGACGCTGTGCTCGACGACCCACACGAGACGCACTGTAGTTCCGCAGCGGCATCACGACCCGTACTCGTCATGGCGACGCAGCCACATCCGCGCGTCGCCCTCGTCGCGGCCAACCGGCGTGCGGTCGAGGATGGCGTAGTAGCCCATCAAGAACTCCGTGCCGCGGGCGTAGCTGGAGTAGCAGTGGTAGACGCTGTCGCCGTCGCGCGCGAAGGTGCTGACGCCGTGCCCCTCCCTGAAGTAGCCGACGACGTCCGTGCCGGTCGCGGCTGCGTTCTGCGTGACGACGGGCGGCAGGTTCTCGCTGACGGCGGGGTCGTTCAGGCGCGGAAACGCTGCGACCTCGTTCGCCTCGAGCAGCGACACGGACTCGTGCGCCGCCTCGTCGGCAACGGAGACACCGAAGTCGAAGTTGAAGTCGTTCTCGGAGCTGGACGCCCAGTTGAAGGTCCAGCCCATCCGCCGGCGGTACGCGAGCAGCTTCTCGAGGGGCGCGCGCGAGATACAGATCATCGTCACGTCGCGGGCGTTCAGGTGCGGGAGCACCCCGTTGAAGCTGTCGGCCGTGGACGAGCACGTCACACAGCCCGCCGCATAGTTCGGGCCGAACATGAAGTGGTAGACGATCAGCTGCGAGCGGCCGTCGAACAGCTCCGCCAGCGTTCGTGTGCCGTCGGCGGTTTCGAACCGGTATTCCTGCTCGAGCGGTACCCGGGGGAGCTCGCGGCGCCGGCGAGCGATCTCGTCGCCGAGCCGCGTGTGTTCCTTCTCGCGGACGAGTAGCGCGTCGCGCGCGGCGACCCACTCTGCTCGTGTTCCGATCTTGTGATTCGTCATGTGTTCTCTCCTTCGTGTCTTCAGAGGCCGGCGGCGACACCGATTCCAAGCGTGACGATCGCCACTGCAACCGGCACGTCGACGGCGGGGTGGTCAGGTAGGAGCTTCTGGGCCAGAACCAGAACGGCGATCGACGACATCCAGGCGATGCTCATGACGCCGAGCGCCACCAGCATGACCATCAGCCCGATGCTCGAGCCGACGCAGTAGACGCCGAACTCGAGCCCCGAGCGGACGCTCTCGCGGCAACGCCGGCGGCAGTCGCGCTTGAGCGGTGTGAGCTCGTAGAGACCCGCGCCGATCGTCAGCGCACCGGCTACCAATGAGCCATGCGGGCGGTACAACGCATAGACCGCGACGCCGATGAGCGTCCAGACCGCGAGATACGAGCCGACGAACAGCGGCACCGCCTGCACACGAGCCCGTCCGAAGATTGCGGGGGCCGCGCCCGGCAGCATCATCGCGGTCATCATCGGCACCCAGTAGCTGACGAAGGACGCGAACGAGCCGAGCTCGGTCGCGGCGCCCATGTCCATCCCGTCCATCTGGCGGAGCGCGACGATCCAGGCTGCTGCGGCGAGAACGAGCGCCGTCAGCCCGGCTCCGGTTGTCGAGGATTTCGTCATCTCTGTTCAGACACCAGCGCCGGCGAAGACGGACCGGCCGATTCGGATCGGCGGAGAATGGTGTCGTGACAGGTGAGGTGAGCGAGAACGCGCTCCGCCGCGCCCGCGCAGGCGACGAGAACGCCTTTCGCGAGCTTGTCGAGCCGCACCGCGCGGAGCTGCAGCTCCACTGCTACCGGATCCTCGGCTCGCTTCAGGATGCCGAGGACGCCGTCCAGGACACGCTGCTCGCCGCGTGGCGGGGGCTGACGAGGTTCGAGGAACGCGCCTCGCTGCGCTCATGGCTGTACCGGATCGCGACGAACCGCTGTCTGAACGTGCTTCGCGACCGCAGCCGACGTCCAAAGGAGGTGCCTTCGATGGCCGAGCCGCCCCAGCCGACACGCACGGTCGAGTCGATCTGGCTCGAGCCCTATCCCGATGTCCTGCTCGAGGGGCTTGCCGAAACGGCTCCTGGGCCGGATGCACGCTATGAGACCCGTGAGGCGGTCGGCCTCGCGTTCGTGGCAGCGCTCCAGCACCTGCCGCCGCGCCAGCGGGCCGCGCTCGTGCTCCGCGACGTGCTCGGATTCCGGACGGCCGAGGTGTCGGAGATGCTCGACTCGACCGATGCAGCAGTCAAAGCGGCGCTGCAACGCGCGCGCGCGACGCTCGACGAGCGCATGTCCCCCACCGGCCGCGAACAGGCTCCGCTGCCCCGTTCCGCGCGCGAGCGAGAGGTCGTCGGCCGGTTCGCCGCAGCGGTCGAGCGCGGCGATATCGAAGCCGCGCTGTCGCTGCTGATGGACGACGCGAGGCTCACGATGCCACCGCAACCGCTCGAGTATCAGGGCCGGGAGGCGATTGCGGCATTCCTCTACCACCGCGCAGAGCTCCGCGGCACGCCGCTGCGGGTCGTGCCCACCCGCGCCAACACCCAGCCTGCGTTTGGCTGTTATCTGCCCGATGCGCACGCGGCGATCGCGCGTCCCTACGGGCTGATCGTGCTGACGCTCGAGGGGGACGCGATCGCGGCGATCACCTGGTTCGCCGACACGGCCGTCTTTCGGCATTTCGGATTACCGCGAACGCTGCCCATCCCGTAGCGGCTCCCGGCTGAGTCGCTGAGCCTCACGAGGATGAGCCACGCGTTGACGACTCCTCCGGCGAGCACCGCGATGAGAGCGGGGACGAGGGGGTAGATCCTGTGCAGCACGGGCTCTACGAGCGGGAAGGCGTGAGTTAGGACTCGTCGAGGTTCTCGAGCTCGTAGCGGACGATCTTCCCGTCACGCACCGTGTAGACGAGCCGGGCAGTCTGCACGGTCGCGACTTCGCCCGATTCCTTGGACGTGTAGATCAATCGGTTGACCGAGCCGACTCGGCCCTCGCCAAAGTCCTCCAGCTCGCCTCGCTCTTCCGAGACGTCGAGACTCGCCGCGCCGCCGAGGTCTTCTGGTGCTCCCTCGTCGGCGAAGCCTCCGCTCTCGTACCACTCGAGAACTGCGTCGATTCCGCGCAGGGTGGTTACTCCGCCGGCGTTCGGGACAACCCACTCCACGTCTTCTGCAAGGACGTCGTCAACCGCTGGGCGCTCGAAATTCGCTGCTCGCCAGCGGTTGACCACTTCCATCGCCTCGCTACTCACGCCGAGAGCTTACGCCTGTGCCGGCGCGTCGGCGAACGGAGGTGATGCTGCTCGAATTCCGCGCGCTGGAAGCTGCCCTACAGAGTGGCGTCGCGCTGAGTCTCGTACACCTCGGTGAGTTTCCGAGCGAGGTTTCCCATCACGTCGAGCGGTACCGCGAAGACGTACTCCTTCGTGGCGACATTGACCGGGTCGGTTGTGATGACCTCTCGTACAGAGCCGCCGTAAAGCCGCAGCGCCCACACCTCCAGCGAGGTTCCCCCAAGTACTTCCGCGGGGACGGGCTCTGGCACGAGCTCGAAATGTTGCAGTGCAACCGGGTCGGAGTCCGTCGCAGCCACTGTTCAGGGAGTCTCGCATAGCGAGGCGACTTCGAGAGCGCCGCGAGCTCGCGCGCCGGCAGCGGAGGCTCTTTCCCACGCCTGCGCCGCGCCGAACACGACGTCGCGTGACGGGACACCAGTGCTTTACATGGTGATTGAGACATACAAGCGGGGCCCGCGGGCCGTGTACGAGCGCGCGGCTGAGCGAGGCCGCATGCTCCCCGCCGGCCTTGTGTACGTGGACAGTTGGGTCGACGAGCGCAGCCTCGAGCGCTGCTACCAACTGATGGAAACCGAGGAGCCGCTTCTCTTTGACGAGTGGATCGCCAACTGGAGCGATCTCGTTGAGTTCGAGATCGTCCCCGTTCTCAGCTCTGACGATGCGTCTGCCCGCACCAGGCGATCTCCATAGGTGACCGCGCAGCGGGAATACGCGCCGGCCTCCGGAGTCTCTAGCGCATGAGAAGCAAATCACTCGGAAAGGGAAACCATGCAGAACCTCATGCGACGCAAAGAATCGCGCGCTGTGCGTTCGGCGGTTCGCGCGCTCGCCGTAGCCACCGGACTCATCGCCGCGGCCGGCATCGGAGCCGTCCAGGGAAGTGCCGCGCCCGCGCTCAACGCACACAGCGGCTCACATCTGCGCAGCGCGGCTCGGCTCGAGCACCCCAAGCTCAAGCACGGACTGCTGACGATCGAAGGCACCGACGCGAGCGACAAGATCGCTCTTCGCCTACAGGCTGGAAATCCCGCGGTCCTCCAGATCGACGTCGGCGACGACGGCTCCCCCGACTTCAGGTTCGGGCGCGCCGCAATCGCGAGGATCGTCGTCGACGCTCGAGACGGCGACGACGTCGTACGCATCGACGAGGGCAACGGGGTCTTCACCGACAGCATCCCGACCACGATCGACGGCGGCGCCGGAAACGACCGGATCGCCGGCGGCAAGGGCAGCGAGACGCTGCTCGGCGGCGACGGAGACGACTCGATCGACGGGAACGGAGGCAACGATCGAGCGCTCCTGGGCTCCGGCGACGACACGTTCGTCTGGGATCCCGGCGACGGCAGTGACACGATCGAGGGCCAGGCCGGAACGGACACGATGGTGTTCAATGGCGCAGACGTCGCCGAGCGCGTTGCGCTTTCGGCGAACGGGAATCGGCTCACGTTCTTCCGCGACCCCGGTGCCGTGACGATGGACACGGCCGGTGTCGAGCGGGTCGACTTCAATGCCCTCGGGGGCGAGGACGTCACCTTCGTCGGGGATCTGAGCGGGACCGACGTCAAGATGGTGAACCTCGACCTTGGTGCCGCCGACGGTCAGCGCGACCAGGTGGTCGTGGACGGCACCGACGGCGACGACACGATCAACGTCAACGGCGACGCCTCCGGTGTCGCGGTATCAGGCCTGTCAGCGCAGGTGGCGATTCAGCACCAGGAGGCGACCGATGAGCTCGACGTCAACGGT
>JBKOVW010000131.1:0-5582 GCA_046724095.1 Actinomycetota bacterium
GCTCGAGCTCGTCGACTCCCTTCGGCCTTCCGCCGCCCCGGCCGGACGGGCCGCGAGCCAGGTCGCAGTTGTCGCCGCCGGCGATCCGAGCGAGCAGCACGCCAGGCGCCTGGCGGAGCGCACGCACACCGTCGACGTCGAAGTCGTGCGCGACGCCTCCCGGCGGAGCGGCCTCGCGCGGACAACGGCCGAATGGGTCGTCTTCCTCGATGACGACGACCACCCGCTCGACGATCTGCTCGACGTGCTGGTCGCGGCGCAGGCCTCTTCCGGCGCAGATGTCGTCACCGCGGCCGTGCGGCCCGCAGACGATCCGGGCGCGACGCTCCTGTTCCTCGGCGACCCGGGGCCGCTCGGCCTTGCCGAGAACCAGTACGGCGTCCTCGGGCTGGTGCGCGCCGAGCTCGCGGTGGCGGAGCTCCCGGGAGGCAGCGCCGTCGATCCCGACTGGACGCTGTTCGCGCGCCTCGCGCTCGCAGGCGCGCGAATCGTCGCGCTGCCGGAAGCGCTGTCGACGCACCTCGGACGCCCCGGGCGCGTCGACGACGTGCCCGGCGACGGCCTGAGCGTCCTCGAGGCGTTCGAACGGCGGAACAATGCAGCCCTCGCCGACCTGCCGCAGTTCGCGGCGACGCTCGCCGCGTCGCTCGCGCGTCTGTCGGCGCGCGGCGACAGCAATCATTCGACAGCTCCCAGCCGCCTCGAGAGCGTCAAGGCGTGGCTCCGTCGTGGCTAGCGGCGACGATTCACGTCCTCCGCTCCACGTCTTCCACATCGGCAAGACGGGCGGCACCGCGCTGAACCTGACGCTGCTCGCGCACGATCAGGAGAGTCGCTACCGGCTCGTCTTCGGCGGGCACACGCTGACGCTGCACGACGTCCCCGCCGGCGAGAAGTTCATGTTCGTGATTCGCGATCCGCTCGAGCGCTTCGTGAGTGCCTTCAACGGGCGGCTGCGCGAGGACCGCCCGCGGTACCACTATCCGTGGCGCGACGAGGAGAAAGTCGCGTTTGCCGTCTTCAAGACACCTGACCAGCTGGCGACAGCGCTCTCCTCTGCCGATCCGGAGCAGCGGCGGCAGGCGGAAGCCGCGATGCACGGCATCGGCCACGTCAACACGCCTTACTCGTACTGGTTCGACGACGACACGAGCTTCGACACACGCGTCTCCGACGTCTTCTTCATCGGCTTCACGGAGCGGCTCGACGAGGACTTCGAGCTGCTGAAGCCCAAGCTCGGCCTGCCGGCGGAGCTTCGCCTCCCGCATGACGAGACGAATGCGCATCGCACGCCCGCGGGGTTCTCGACGCAGCTGAGCGACGTCGGGCGAACGAATCTCGAGCGCTGGTACGCGCGCGATATCGCGTTCGTCGGGCTGTGCCGCCGGCTGGCGGCGACGGTCAACTCACCAGGCTGACCAGCCGCCGTCGGCGACGAGGTTCGCGCCGGTGACATACGACGATGCGTCCGAGGCGAGAAACACGACGGGCCCGACGACCTCGGCCACGTCGGCCATCCGGCCGATCGGCATGCGCGCGGTGTACGCGTCGACGAACTCCTGCGGCTGGTCGTTCCACACGCCCGCAAGCGTCAGCGTGTTGACGCGGACGCCGCTGCGCGCCCAGTACGTCGCGAGGTAGCGGGTGAGGTTGTACAGCGCCGACTTCGAGACCGAGTACGCAACCGGCTTGAAGAACGTCTCCCCGCCCGCGCGGCGGAAGTCGTAGACGTCCTGCACCGGCGAGAGCATTCCGTAGACGGACGAGATGTTCACGATCGAGCCGCGGCCGGCCTCGGCCATGCGCGCGCCGACGACCTGACAGCAGAGGAACGTCCCCTTGACGTTCACGTCCATCACCCGGTCGAACGACTCCTCCGGATAGGTCTCGACCGGGCCGACCTCGTCCGGCGGCGCATCGGGCGGCGAATCGAGCGCCGCGGCGTTGACGAGGACCTGGGGCTCGCCCAGCTCGGCGACGACGCGGCCGGTTGCCTGCTCGAGCGCCGCGCGGTCGGTCACGTCGACGCGGAAGTCGTCGCCGACCAGATCGAAGACGGCCACGCGCGCGCCGCGCTCCTCGAGGCCGCGGACGATCTCCGCGCCGAGCTGCCCGGCGCCCCCGGTGACGATCGCGACGCGCCCTTCGAGCGAGAAGGAATCCGTCATCGGCGGGCAACTCTACGCGCGAGCGACCGGAGACCCTGCAGCCGCGAAGGCTTCGGACGCGCCCGCCGCTCGAGCTCGGCATACGCGCCCGCGGCAAGCAGCGGCAGCAGGCGGAGATCCTCCGGCAGGCGCTCGCCGAAGACACCGGCGAGCTGCGACAGACCGGAGTCGCGCATCTTGACCGGATCGGCGCTGTGCCTGCCGCCGCTCGTCTGCCGGTACCAGTGCACCGGGTCGGGCGGCGCGGTCAGGCGGACACCGTCCTGCGTCGCGCGCGCGAGCAGCAGCCAATCCTCGACGGGGGAGGGAGTGAAGCCTCCGAGACGCTCGAGCAGCGCCCGCGGCCAGACCGCGACGGGGCCGCCGTACTGATTGCTGATCAGGCCGAGCTCGTGCGGGTCGCAGAGCGGAATGCGCACGACGTCGTCCGCGTGCGGCTCCGCGGGGCCCTCTCCGCGGAAGAGGCGCGCACCGCCGACCACGACGTCGGCGCCGGAGGCGTGGCGCGCACGCCACAGCCGCTCGACCATGTCGTCGAACGGGACGTCGTCGTCGTCGATGAACGCCACGAGCTCTCCCCCCGCGGCCGACCAGCCGGCGTTTCGCGCCAGCGCCGGCCCGCCCTCGGCGGAGGACCTCATGACGCGCAGAGGCCACGGCCACGACCGCTGCTGGATCTCCGCGAGCTGTTCGCGCGCAGCGGTCGAGGTGCTGCCGGAGTCGCCCACGATCACCTCCAACGGCCGGTACGTCTGGCGCACGAGCCCTTCGAGGCAGAACGGGAGGTACCGGGTGCGCTCGTGGTACGGGACGACGACCGTCACGACGGGCTCCGAGGGGAGCGCCGCCTCCTCACGGCGGCTCTCGTCGCCGGAGAGCTCCTCGAGGCGGGGCGGGAGCCGCCAGCCCGTCCCGCGTAGCCACTTGTCGGCGTCGCGGTCGTCGCAGACGTAGGCCTCGGCGAGCTCGACGGCGAGGCGCTCGGCAGCGATCCGGCCCAGGACGTTCTTCGACAGGAAGGGGCGGCGCTCTTCGCTGACGGTGCGGAGCGTCGGCCGCGCACAGTCCACCACCACCCTCGTAGCCGGGAGCCCCGTGCCGGTCTCGCGCGCGCGCACCGCGCAGTACGCGTCTGCCACGTCGAGGACGACCGTGCCCACGCCCGAGCCCTGCAGCGCACGGTAGCGCGCATAGCTGCGCGTGAGGTACGGCGGCGTCACCGTCACGTCCAGCTGCACGTCTTCGGTCACCCTCGCTGCGCAGCCCAGACCGCGTCGCAGAACTCGCGCACGCAGCCGTGACCGCCGGAGCGCGACAAGACCCAGCGCGCCAGCGGCTTCACCTCCGGCCACGCGTCGGCCGGCACGACGGGCACGCCGACGGCGCGGAGGCACTCGACGTCGTTGATGTCGTTGCCGACGAAGGCTGTCTGCTCGAGCGAGACGTCCCACGCAGCCGCGCGCTCACGGACGACGCCGACCTTGTCCACGATTCCCTGTTCACATTCCGCCTGCAGCTTCCGCGCGCGCGTTCCGACGATCGGATTGCGCTCCATGGAGACGATCAGGTAGCGCACGCCGACCTCGTCGAGCCGCCGGAGGCCGAGGCCGTCCGAACGAGAGAAGGCGAGAGCCTCCTCGCCGCGCTCGTTGACCCACACGCGGTTGTCGGTGAAGACGCCGTCGAAGTCGAAGACTGCGAATCGCAACCGCCGGAGCAGCGGTTCGACGTCCGTCACGGTTGCGCCGCGGCGTGCGCTCCAGCGTGCTCAGAGACGGGCTCGACGTCGTCGAAGGTGACGAAGTCCTCGAACGCCACCGGGCGGCGCAGGCGTCTGCCGACGAGCCGGTCGAGCTCGTACGGCGGCAGTCCGCCGTCCGCGGGCGACTTGATCGCGAGGTCGTCCGCCGTGAGCACGTGCCCGAGCTCGAGCTCGCGCGCAGCGACGAGCTTCTTCCCCATCTTCTCGAGCGGGTCGGCCTCGACCGGGAGCGGTCGCTTCCCGGCGTCGCCGAGCGCGGCCGGCACGCGGTGCAGGTCCCGCACGAGCCGGCGCATTCCCTCCGGCATGAGCGAGAACGCGTGGTCGCGTCCCTTGAGCGCGTGGTCGAGCGTGAAGTGCTTCTCGATCACGCGCGCGCCGAGCATGTAGGCGACGATCGCCATCGCGATCCCGTTCTGGTGGTCCGACAGGCCGATCACGAGGTCCGGGAAGCGCTCGCGCAACGTCGTGATCACGTTGAGGTTCAGGTCCTCGACACTCGCCGGATAGGCCGCGGTGCACTGCAGGACGCACAGCTGCTCGTTGAGCGGGAGGATCGTGCCGACGGCACGTTCGATGTCCTCCATCGTGCCTCCGCCCGTCGACAGGAGCATCGGCTTCCGGAACGATGCGATGTGCCGTTGCAGCGGCGTGTTGCGAAGGTCGCCCGACGCGAACTTGAACGCCGGCACGTCGAGCTCGGCGAGGAGATCGGCGCTCGCGAAGTCGAAAGCCGTGGCGAAGAACGTCACGCCGACCTCTCGCGCATGGCGCAGCAACTCGCGGTAGTCGTCGGCGTTCAGCTCGAGCGCCTCGCGATGCTCGCCGTACGTGCGGCCGAAGCTCAGCTCGTTGTCGTACGGCTGCTCGTAGAACTCACGCGTGTACAGCTCGCGGTTCGACCGCTTCTGCAACTTGACAGCGTCGACGCCGCACTCCTTCGCCGCGTCGATCAGCCGCTTCGCGGTCTCGACGTCGCCCTGGTGGTTGTGCCCGACCTCGGCGATGACATAGCACGGGCGATCGTCGCCGATCTTCTTGCCGTCGATCGTGAGTGCGCCGCTCATCGGCGCTCCATGCTAGTTGCGCCTGCGCGCAGGCGGGCGAGGTCGGCGTCGACGAGCATCTGCACGAGCTGTGTGAAGCCGACCTCGGCCTGCCAGCCGAGCTGCGTCCGCGCTTTCGCGGGATTTCCGACGAGTCGACGCAGCTCCGCCGGGCCTCGCTTGAAAGCCGCGTCGATGCGCACGTGCTCGCGCCAGTCGAGCCCGACGTGCCCGAATGCAACTTCGACCAGCTCTTGCACCGAGTGACTCTCGCCGGACGCGACGACGTAGTCCTCCGGGTTGTCCTGTTGCAGCATGAGCCACATGGCGCGGACGTAATCGCCGGCGTAGCCCCAGTCGCGCGTCGACCCGAGGTCGCCGAGCACGAGCTCCTCTTCGAGGCCGAGCGAGATGGCGGCGGCCCCGTGAGCGACCTTGCGCGGCAGGAACTGCAGCGGGCGGCGCGGCGACTCGTGGTTGTAGAGGATCCCGGAGCACGCGTACAGCCCGTACCGGTGGCGATACGAGAGGGCGCTGAAGTGCGCGTAGGCCTTCGCGACCCCATACGGCGTCACGGGCGCGAGCGGCGTCGCCTCGGTCTGCGGC